>SKPJ01000541.1 GCA_007119595.1 Myxococcales bacterium | reverse complement strand
AGGCCCTCCCGTATCCTCTGCTCCGCCCGTATCCTCTGCTCCGCCCGTATCCTCTGCTCCGCCCGTATCCTCTGCTCCGCCCGTATCCTCTGCTACGCCCGTATCCTCTGTTCCTCCCGTATCCTCTGTTCCTCCCGTATCCTCTGCTACGCCCGTATCCTCTGTTCCTCCCGTATCCTCTGCTCCGCCCGTATCCTCTGCTACGCCCGTATCCTCTGCTACGCCCGTATCCTCTGCTACGCCCGTATCCTCTGCTCTGCCAGTATCACCGGGTAGTGCGACATCATCGCTTCCACCGTCGTTGACCGGCGAGCCCACATCGTTCCCATCATCCTGATTGCCATCGATCTGCCCCACGTCGTCGCCAGTGGGCTCGGTCGTATCGACGGGCCCCGCACTGCAGCCACCTACCACGGCGCAGGCAATGGCGACGGTGATCACGGTAGCAAACCGCAATCGATGCGGCCCATTACCGACCGGCACGACAAAACACCCAATCGACTTCATGATATCTCCAGAGTCCGTCAGAAACACGGCCCCCATAATCGCGCCGCTTCAAAAGGGATGCAAATCCACCGGGTGTCCAGGGATACCATCGTATTGCATATTGAGACTCAGGAGACCTCGAAGCGTCCCCAGACGAAGAAGTCTTCGTCATCCACGGTAGCCTTTAGCTCCAAATAGACGGCGTCATCCTCGAAGATTGCCCATCCGCGCTCCAGATCCGTGATCTCACGCAGCATCCATTTGCACGTGCACTGCAGCCCCGGATTCCTCAAATCCTGACAGCTCTCCTCCGTCTTATACGAAGCCTCCCAGGCGAAATCATCGCTCGTCAACGCCACGACTTCTCCCTGTTCGAAACCATCGGGATCGTAAAATATCACCCGGTGATCGCCGAAATAGATATCCGTCTCAGGCTCAAAGGGATCGGGATGGGAATCATCCAATTGATAGTCCATACATTCGTATCCAATGCTGTAGCTAAGCACCCAGTCATCACCACTCGCCTCGACCTTCGCTGAGGAATGCAGGGTATTGTCCTCTGCATTGGGACTCGATGCACAGCCGGTGCCACTAAATTCGTCGCCCGGCACATAGCATGCTCCGCGCTCGGCGACGGTACGACAGGTGGAGATTCGAACGGGGCTGCTGCTACCGAAGGAGGTGTCAAATACCTCGACGAGGCGATCGTAGTCATCATTTTCGTCGTAGTCGCGAACCCGACCGTCAAAACTTGTGCGATAGATCGGGCTCGGTTCAGCATCCAGATCGGGGCGAGGATTGAGCCGCTCCTCGATGGTCGACAAGCCCGACGGACCATTCATATCATTTGTTCCGACGTTTTCTATCGGTTCGCCGAGATATGCCAATGCCAGCCCCTCGGAGTCGGCGCTGGCGCCGAGGTCTCCATCGCAACTATCGGGAAGCTCTTGATATCCCTCCTCGATCCAGGCGCCGATGGTATCGCTATCCCCTCCACTGTACATGTGCGTCCAACCGCCCTGGCTGGACAATTCGCCCCACTCCGGCTCGCCGTTGTTGTCCTCCCCATTGCCCGCATCATCATCGCCCACATCATTATCGTCGGAATCATCGCCCGCATCGGAGTCAGTGTCGTTCGAATCGCCGTTATCACCGACATCATCATCGGGTTGGCCGGCGTCCGGGCTACCCGAAGCATTGCCGGCATCGGGATCCCCATTGGCGTTGCTGCCATCCGGTTCTCCGTCACCACATCCCAATACGAACATCACGCACACAACGGTGATCAACATCTTCTTCATCGTTTGACTCCATTTCAAAACTCAACTCTCTTCCCCGGTGATCTGTCACCGGACCTCACAGCTTCGATGATTTTCAGGGTATCTTCGATACGGTTCGGAATCCACGTCCGGACACCGATCGCGAATCGCGGACCGTACCTGCGTGACTTGCTCCCAGGTCAAGGCTATAGGCTCGAAGATGAGGTCGATTTCTTCTTCACTGCCCTCGATCTCTTCGATCAACGAATCAAATCGGTCCTCTTCGTGCCCGGTTTCCCATATGGATTCGAAATTTTCGACGAAACCATCGACTACCTCGGCATAGTGCGGGCTGCGATAGACGATGACATTTTCCATCGTATTTTGCTCCGCATTATTGGAGTAGTTGTAGCTGCCCGTGGCCACCGTATTGCGATCGACGATCATATATTTGTGGTGCATCTGTAGGGCATAGCTGTAGTGCCACCGAAAGGAGTAGTTCTTGAATCGCACCGGAATTCCTCGATCGAGAAGTTCGTAGCTGAAGATAAAGCCGCGTTCACGGCAATCATATAATTCGGATTCATCATCACCGGCATCGTCGATGCAATCCTCGCGCTCCGCTGTCTGCGAATTGTTGTACCACCGGCTGATATATTCCGACTGATCGAGATAGATCCGCACGTCGAGCTCCGGGTCCTCACTCCATCGACGCATCAGGGCCTCGGAGACCGGCCGGGAGCGCAAAAATCCAGCGGCGATGTAGATCGACGCGTTGGCATTGTCGATGAGTTCGACGAGTCGGGTGGCGACGACTTCACTGAAGGCAATGGGGCGAAAACCGGCTCCCCATCGACTGGAATAGGTGGTTTCGAAGTTCTTCGAGGTCAACAGCACCTCCAGATCATCGCGGGGAGGGATCATTTCACTCGAAATTGGCAGGGTCTCGAAATACTCCAGCTCCTCATTCCACTCCAGGTCTCTGGAATGCCGCCACAGGTGGTTGAATTCGCGCTGCATCGTCAGTACCAGCGCCGGATCGCCTCGGTGAAACGTCGTATTTTCGTCGTATCGCGTCGCTGCCCCGTAGGAGAGGTTGCCGCTGCCGGAGAAAAAACGAGCCTGCGATGCCTGTAATAGCGCATCCTGTGGGCCGTCGATGATGGCAAATTTGTGGTGCATGATGCGATTGATATACCGAACGTCGATGCCCAACTCCTCGAGCTGCGCCGAACGTGACCCCGGCGTATCGAGATGGTCACCATTGGCGCCGTCGTACAACATACGGACCGTCACGCCCCGGGAGACTGCGTCGCCCAGTGCCGAAATCGCGCGCTGATCGCTGATGCTGTACATCGCGATATCAATGGAGCGCTGGGCACTCTCGAATTTTTCGACCACACGGTCGATATGACTGTCGTGATAGGCTCGCGGTGAGAAAATGGAGTCCGCTTCTCTCCAGGGCTGGTCCTCACAATACTCGTCGACCGCATTGGAGAGTTGCTCCATCGCCACGGGACCGACGAAATAGACATCGTCGACCTCCTCAATCGCTCGGAAATACCGATCCTCATCGGTGCCGAGTGTCTCGTCTTCACCGGCGCGGTGATCCACGAGATTGCGGGCGGCCCGGGTGTGGACACCGTCACGGATTAGAATTTCGTCATCGATGGAGGGGTCATTTAGGAGCATTAGAATATGCTCGACGTGACACTCACCGAATAGGTCATCGGCTTTCCCGCCGACAAAGGCGGTCTCCTCTTCACCGTCTGGTGAGTCCTCGAGGTGTTCGTCGCCAGCATCTGAACAGGCGAAAAGCAACCCCGCGGCCGCGGCGACTACGACATACTTCAGTCGAACTTCTTCCCACATCATATACATCTACTCCACTACATATTGGACAACCTGCCGCCAACCATAATCCCATTTCGCATCAAATCTCAATGGCAACTGACCCCATGCTCCCGCACCGGTGTGCAGGGTCGACTTTTCATCGCACTCTGATGGGCCGTGATACGCGCCGGGTGATCTGCAAGCTGCGAGCCACATATCGCTCCCACAACGCTCTCCACTGCGCTCGTCCGGCCGGCTGTGGCGGTTCATCGCGCGGAGGTCCTACGTCGTAGCGCTCCACAAACCTCGACAGTGTGGCCAGCATCACCATCTGCTTTCCCAAAAACGTGTCCGCCCCTTCCTCTTCGCGTTGCCACTCTCGATACATCCAGTAGACCTGATCCATATCGAAAATCTCGAGCGAATCCAGCGCTCCGGAGGTGAGCTCGCTAAAAATCGTCGAGCGCAGTTGGCGACGGCCCCAGCGGGGATAGTCACTGGTTCGTTTTTCATACCCGTCATCGCGGGCCGGGGCGCGATAGAGAGCTCCCGTTTTGGCGTAGGGAATATCGAGCAGTTGGGGCGCCGTGATCTCCAAGATCGCTTCGTAGAACTCGTCTTCGCGATGATCGATTCGATGACGCCAGACATAACTGACCAACTCCCTCGACGAGAATACCTGGCGCACCGTCGCCCATCGGTTGATCAAGCGACAGGCCTGCACGATCATCCGCCGCAGGTAGTGAATATTCATCTCCAACTCCCGCCCTGCGGTCTCATTGGGGAGAAAAAACCGGGCCTGCAACTGGTCGATATCGCACTGCAGTTGAGAGCGCCATTGACCAATCCTATTTCGGTTCAGCAATGCACTCGGCTCTCCAGCTCGATGGGACGGGATATTCGTCAGATGGTTGGAGGAATATTGCCTGCGCCCCACCCCGTCGCCGTAGATATTCATCAACACCAACGAATCTGGCTCCACATTTTCGAACCAGTCGTAGCGATGGATGTCATAGGGAAGATTTTCTCCTGCCGCCAACCGGGCAGCCAACTCGAAGTTGCGCCGGTAATGGACGGAGGTCAGCGGCACGGCCCGCCAATCAAAACCGGTGGCTTCGGCGACCTCCCGAGCATATACCACGTCGCGGCAGCCGGGACTTCCAAAGGTGACCGTCGTGATCTCCGCATCCAGTCGACCCTGTTTCTTTAGCCGACTCAACGCTCCCACAAGAATCCGACTATCCATACCGCCACTGAGCAATACGTAGACTCGGTCGTAGCCCGAACAATAGGTGCACAGCTCGTCAAAAAAGAGCTCCACAAACCGCTTGGCCAATTGCCTCGGCGGCACAAAGCAGTCATCGTACGGCGGCAGCGCCAAAGGCTCGATGGTCCCGTCCGATCGAAGGCGTGAAAACGCCGGCAAACGCTGCACTCCTTGAATCAGCGTTCGATCCAGACAGATATAATTAAACCCCAACAGCGATAGTACTGCGACGGGATCGATGCTCCGCTCATCGGGAGGAATGGTGGCAATCATTTCCGGCGCAAATTCCTCGACGTGGACAACACCATCGTCATCGACTCGCCAATAATCCAAGCGATGGTCCAATGACGAGGATTCAATCGCCTCCCCTTTCGCCAGTATCGGCATCGTCGTCCCCCTGCTCTAATTAATGCTCCAATTAATATGAAAGATCTGTCTTGGAAAACGCTCATCCCGGGCCGTGAAGTCTCATTTTACTTCCTTCACTGCCCGCTGACGCCCTATGTCATGCTGGCTGCACACCATGGGATCAATGCCTCTCGGTTGTCGAAGCCAGCCCTTCGATTGTGGACACCGGCACTCCGACATGGCGGTTGGAGACCGATGACTGAACGCTTCAACGCTCGACGGTCGCCGCCTCCAATGCGTCGGGAACTTCGGTCGTCTTCTCCGATGCAACGGCGTCCAGCCAATCCGGTCTTACGTCGTATCGCCGCAGCAAGGCCTCCAATTGGCGATCGTTTCCCCCGGCATCGACGTTGATCGTGCTCAGAGCTTTTTTGCGCCCGTCCGGAATGGAGAGCAGCGCGTCCGGCAATACCGGTGACTTGACTACATCGGTGCCCTTACGAAGCGACATGAGCTTCAGCCACAGATCATCGGCGTGGCGGCAGATATTCATAAACGTTTCTTTGTCCAAGACATCCTCATGCATCGCCCCCGGCGGATACATCACTCCCCCGACCCCGATGGGACACAGCAATTTGGACGGTCCCTCAAACCCATGGGCCCATTTGTCCCACTCCGTAAAGGCCGCAATATTGCGCGCATCATTGAGGACCATCCGACACGCACGGTTGCAGCAGATACAGTCCGGATATTGTTCATGCAACTTCAACAATTCCTCGACGAGGTTATCCGGATAAAATACGTCGTCATCGGCAGTGATGATGATTTCACCGGGATATTCGCGAAACGCATAATAATATTTTTTGTGCGATTTTAAGTCGCCACGAAAACGGATCGTCAGTCCCCGATCGCGCTGAGCCAACAACTTTTCCGGGAGATTATCTAGGCCGCCGGGAAATTCTTCGGCTGCCAACCACAAGATGATCTCGTCCGGTTTGACCCGTTGGCGCAACAACGTCTCCGTGCACAACCACACCGTATCGATGCGCGCCGGAAAAGTGGTCAGTGAGATGATGACCTTCGGATCTCGTTTGCGCTTGGCCAGCCCCGACTCCACGGGTCGCGCATTGGCGAGCATCACGACATACCAGCGCAACAATTTGGCCATCGACCCGTGGAGTTTCCACGACACGGCACTGCGCACGTTTGCGCTCTCCACTGATCTCCCGCCTTGAACCCGTGGATAAATCCAATAATTGAGCTGAGAATACGCCTCATAAAATGCATTGACCAAACCGTCCCCCCACACTCTGTGCAATTTTTCCTTATCTCTGAACACTGAGAAGATATTTACACCGCAACGGATGCAATCCCCCATCGTGCCAATTGATCGGTGTGTTCAAATTCTAGGATCCGCCCCCCGGTTCTCCAGTCCGAAGCGCTGCCGAAGCAACCATCTGAGCGACCGATTTCGTTGCAGACCAGCGTCTTTATCGAACTTTTCTCGCCCCTGCGCGAACCCGGAGTTTCCGGATGTCCCCACGATCAGGAAATCACGGCTCGTCGACATCTTGCCAGACAATCGCCTCGCCGTGCTGATCGACAAGCTTTGCTCGGACTGCGTCCCAAAACATGCCATCTGCGGCATCGGCCGATCCGAGATATTCGCCGTCGTCATCGATGAGCCACAATTTATCGCCTCCGTCGAAGGCGATTCCCTCGGCGGTCCAAATGGGTACGTGAATGCCGCGCGGAAAGGGATCGAGGTCCTCCGGCGCAATTCGCTGTCCGGCGTTGGTAATCGAGCGCGGCTCTTGTGCCCCCGGCTGAAATACCTGCATCGAAGCATGGCCCAGCGGTGAGGCCGTCCAGGCCACCTGTTCACCGCCGGCGGAGACCGCGGGAGACCAACCCAGTGAATAACCCAATTCGACCATCGACACCTCCCCCTCTTCGAGATCATAGACGTGCAGGGTCTGATCCGGAGCTTCGCGGATATAGGCCACACAGCATCCGTCGGGGGAGGGGCTGACCTGAGAACTGATCTTCTCGTCGACGACGGTAGGTTGGCCGAAATCGCCATCGTCAGCATCCAGGGATACCCGGGACAGCGTCCCGTCCGTGCCGAGCGCAAAGAGTGTCGGTGAATCGCCGATGATATGGGCTCCGGAGATGATGGCCTGTTCCATAGGCCATTGCGATTGCACACCGCTATCGAGCAGCAGCGGACGATACCGCAGCGGCCCGTCCGTCCCCTCGGGCATGCGCACGGGCTCGCCGACGACACGCCACGACCCGTGAATAGCCAGGACGTCGTGGGTTTCGTCATTCCACTCAGTTCCCGACGCAGCGCTCGTCGACGAGGCCGACTCCTCAATCGTCGACTCCGCCATCTTCGCCTCCGCCTGTTCCTCCTCCAGGTGGGACTCCACGTTCGACGGCGCGCGATCGCAGCCGATGAACAGCACCAACCCGACGACGAGGAATGCTGCAAAATATCGCGGCGAATTCCGTCTCATTCGCCTGCATCGGCGCCGCCATCCAAGCCCCAGCACACCGACAATAACCAGAATAATCAGTCCCATCGGCTGCCCGGAGGAAGTGGAGGCACAACTGCTCGACGTTGAAACATTCTGCATATTCGCCTCCTGAGACTGCCCTGCGTCATCGATCCCACCGACGTCATCCTCGGAACCACTGGCCTCGTCATCACCGCCGCTAACTCCCCCACCGAGGTCACCACCATTGTCATCTCCCCCGGAGTCACTGATCGGGTCGGCTGGCTCATCGGGGTCTACCGGCTCTTCGGGATCATCGACCACCGGGTCATCGACGATCGGGTCGTCCACTGGTTCCTCATCTTCGGGTTCCTCTTCTTCGTCGCACCAGTCGGCGCGGCAGACTCCCTGCCCCATCTGAATGGTGCTGTAGTATTTGCGCGCCGTCCATCCTCCGCCATCGGTAAATTGCTCAAAGAGAGGATGGGTCTCGAAGTCTCCACCGGCATAGGTCTCACAGGTTAATCCCGCGTCGGACCGGCCACAGAGGGCGCCCCGTTCCTGGTCGTCGATATTGGTGATAAATAACGGGCCATGAGAGGCGCGGGCTTCCCATCCATTGGCGTTGGACCACTCGGGACCGTCCCACCGGGTGACCTCGTCGCCGTCGATTCGATAGCAGCGCATCCCGGCATTGGCTCGGATGCACAGATCGTCACTTCCATCGCCGGTGACGTCACCGACGCGCAAGGTGGCGTAATTGGTGGGGTCGGACCATCCGCTGTCGTTGGACAGTCCGCCCAATTCGATCCGATCGTCGAACTCCGTTCCGTTGAACCGAAAACAGAATAGGGAGCTCGCATTGCGGGCACATACGCCGAGGGTTCCGTCGCCGTGAATATCGGCGAGGCGAATGGTGGACCAGTAGATGATATTTCCCCATCCGTGCTCGTCGGTCATAAAGCCGGTGTCCGTGAGCAATTCGAACCCATCACCGGTGGAGCGGTAGCAGACCAACCCCTCGGGCTTGCGGATGCAGACATCATCGAGCCCATCGCCGTCGATATCACCGACCCGAATCGTTCCGTAGTAGCGAGCTCGATCAAAGCCGGCGGCGTCGGACCACGCCGGTCCGTCGATGCGCTCGCCGAATCCGTCGGGGGTCGACAGATGACAGCGCCAGCCGCTGGCTCCCCGGGCACAGACGTCGTCACGGCCGTTGCCATTGATATCGGCGAGCCGAATCGTGGTGTAATATTGGGGGTTGTCCCAGCTTCCGTCGTTGGACCATCCGATGGTGTCGAACTCCTCGAAATCGTCGCCCGTGGATAGCCAGCACGTAAAACCACCGGAGTGGCGGGCGCAGACATCGGCTTTGCCGTCGCCGTCGATATCGCCCATCCGAATCGTCGAATAGTATTTGGGAGAACCCCATCCATCTTCCTCGGCCATCAGAGTCGTCGAGATCGCCTCCTCCCACTCCGAGCCAGTGCTCCCAAAGCAGCGAAATCCGGCGTAAAACCGGGCGCATACGTTTTGTCGCCCGTCGCCGTCGACATCGGTGGTCTGCGGGGTGGCGTAGGCGTGAGGAGCTTGATGCAACAATTCGACCGCACACACATCGCCGGAGTCCACCGTCCCGTCGCAGTTATTGTCCGTTCCGTCGCAGACCTCGGTCTCCGGAACGCATCCACAGGATCCGCCCGGAGGCTCGCCGTAGCCATTTTGTTGTCGCCAGGCGCCGGGAGAGGAATTGCACGATCCAGCATATACATCGGTGGAAGCACCTCCTCCGGGGCGCCACCCGAGATGCAGATGAGGCCCTGTGGAGCTACCCGAACTGGCTGACTTGCCGATTACTTGCCCACAACTGACGCTATCACCAGTGCTGACCGTCAGAGAATTGCGCTTCATGTGGCAGTAGATGGTGCGATCCCCATTGGGATGTTGAATTTGTACGTAATTGCCGCAGCGCCCTCCGCAGGTATTTCCCAGGTAACCATAATTGTTGCAGCTATTGTTGACCGCCGAAACGGTCCCATCTGCGCCTGCGAGCACATTGGTGCCAATGGAGAGGGGGAAATCACTGCCGCCGTGACCGCTGTAGCAGATCGATCCGCACTCATAATCCGTGCATCCGCCACCGGAACTGTTGTCATACCCATAGCTTACGGCAAGTGCCGCCTCGTAGGGACGCGCCAACTCTGCAGCCCCCAGATCCATTGCGAAGAGTAAACCGCACATTGCGATTCCAATCCAAAGACGTCTCATGCCTCAATCCTGTGATTAAACCAGTATGGCTTCGAACCGGGGAGCTTTGGCTTTGCCAAATTCCCTGGTTTCCATCGCAACACTGGTATAGCGGGGAGTTTTAACTGATTTTATCTCAAATCGGGGGCGAAGACCATTCGCAACAAGCCCACTGAATCAGCACCACTTCATGCAAATTCAGAGCCAAGACTTGCCAACTCTGGGATTTCCGCCATCACACAGCATCATTGCCACTCCACGGCACTTTTCGTGATCACCAAAACGCAGTGCAGATGTGCCATCTTGTCGCACAGGCGGGACAAATCACCCCAACGTCGGGACCTCACGTACCCTTCAGTCACGGCTGTGCCTGCCCACTGAGGGCCCATCCATCCTTGACCTCAACGAACCCAGACGCAATAGAGTTAAACCACACAATAAAATCGAGGATGTGAAGTTTGAGCGTTGATATGGGTGCAAGAAAAAAGTCAATCTCCGGGAACTCCGCGCCAGGAGGGGAACAGCGGGTGATCGGCGCCTGGGGCGCCGTCGCTGTGGTCGCTGGTTCGATGCTGGGCATCGGAATTTTTTTGGCGCCCCGTATCGTCGCTGAACAATTGCCCACTTTTGGCGGCTATATCTCCGTCTGGCTCTTCGGGGGATTCGTCTCCCTCTGTGGAGCCGTGGCCTACGCGGAGTTGGGCTCGATGTATCCCCGCTCCGGTGGAGATTATGTCTTTTTGGACGCCGCATTCGGTCGTTCCACCGCCGTGGCCGGGGGCTGGCTATTATTTTTGGGCGTTTTTTGCGGCTCCGTTGCGACCATGTCGGTGGCGGTCTGCGAGTACCAGCTTCCCGTATTATTGGGACCCATCGTCGATGTTGATTGGACGGCAGAGTTATTCGGGCTTGGTCCCCTGTCGATAACAGGAGTTCGAGCGGCGGGGCTGCTCCTGTTACTGGGCCTGACGGTGTTGAACGTGCTCGGCACCAAGACCTCGGAGCGTGTCCAGATCGCCCTGTCGTTGGTTCCGATTGCCGTGTTGTTGGTCATCTCGGCATACGTGCTGGCCACGGCGCCCCACGAGACAGCGGTGGCCTCCGCGGTGGACTTCGAAACTCGGGAGTTGTCGGCAGTGGCCGGATTTACAGGAGCATTTCTCGCTGTGTATTTCGCCTATGCCGGTTGGAATGCCGTGGCCTATGTCGCCGGCGAGATCAAGGCCTACGAACGCAATCTTCCACTCGGGCTCGTGGGCGGAACCGCCTTGGTCACCGTGGTCTATGCGGTTCTGGCCACGGCCTTCGTCGCCGTATTGGGCCTGGGCGGTCTAAAAAAAGCGATGGAAGCGGGTACGGCGACGGCCGCAGCTCTGTGGGGAAGCCACGGCGAATGGGCGGCCGTGGCGCTTATAGCGATCGGCCTTTTGGGCTCGATCAACGCCACCATCTTTGCCGGATCCCGTATTGCCGCCGCCATGGGTCGCGACGGAGTGCTCCCGGAGGCCGTCGGTCAATGGGGCTCGCGCTCCACGCCGGAAGTCGCATTGTGGGTGCAGGCTGCGGTAAGCGTTTTGCTCGTCATCACCGGTACCTTCGACGCCCTCCTCGAATTGACCAGCGTCGCTATGCTAGTGCTCGGCTCTCTGGTCGTTATCGCCCTCTTCGTGTTGCGCAAGCGCCAACCGCAAAAACCGCGCCCCTATCGGGCGATGGGCTATCCGGTCCTGCCGGGGATCTACATCATCGTCAGCCTCTCCGTGGTGGTCTTCAGTTTTTACCGCGCCTTCAACGACGACGCCGGAGCAGGACTCACCATGGTCGAAAAGTGGTTTCCCCTGCTCGGGGTAGCACTATTCGTCGTCATCTTCGTCGTTCATCATTTCTTCAATGACGCCACCGATCCATAGATTGTGTCACTTCTCCAGAGAGGAGATTATGCCGAGCCAATCCACCAACAGAGGGCTACGAGACTCCGGCGCACCGATGCTCGATATCGACCGGGGCAACGCCGGTCCTTTCTGCCTGGTCTTCGTCCTGGTCTTGATCGTCAGTAGTTGCGCAAACTCCCCGACCTGCGGGGATTCGTGCACAACGGAGACCGCCCCCGGAACATCGACTCAAGCCCCGATACAATCGCAGCCCGAGTCGCCTCAGCAACCGACACCGGAGGAGCGCAGCGCAACCACGGCCGAGGCCCACAAACACCTTCAACACGCCGTCTCCGTCGCCGATGAATCGACGGTCGAGGCTGCTCATAGATGGCGCGAATCCATTCGCGCCCAGGCCATCGACCCCGAACAACCGCTGCCAGATCCGGTTCGGCGAGCACTGGCCGACATCGAATTCGACCCCCCACCCGAATCGCTGACGCGAGACACCCATTATTGGGTCTCCAACGAAGACCACCACTACCTATTTCGACCAACCATCGACGGCCACGGTGGCATCTACCTGGGTGTTGGCACCGACCAAAACTACCTGATGGGCGCCTGGGCAAAATCCCCCATCTTGCTGCTCATGGATTTCGACGAGCAGATCCGCAACGTCCATCACCTCTACGGGATCATCTTCCAGCATGTCGACTCCCCCCAGGAATTCATCGATCAGTGGGCTCAGTCCGGGGTCGACGAGATTCATTCCTGGCTTGCCAAGGCATACGACGAGCCGAGGCTCGGAGAACTCGAGAATACCCTCGATATCGCTCGCCAGACCATCCACTGGCGTTTGAGAACGACCGCCAATGCCTACCAAGAACGGGAAATTCCCACCTTTTTAACCGACCAAGATCAATACGATTTCGTGCGCGACCTGTGGAAGCACGATCGCGTCTTTCCGATCCGTGGCGATCTGACCGCTGATACGACGATGGTCGACATCGCCGAGACCCTCCGAGATCTGGATCTGAACCTGGGATTGATGTACCCATCCAATGCGGAGCAATATTTTGATTTCACGCCGAATTATCGACGCAACATTGCGATCCAACCCTTCGACGACACTTCTCTTGTCTTACGGACCCGATCGATACGCAAGCTCGGCTATCCCGAAGACGGAGATTATCATTACAACATCCACGACGCCCAAAATTTTGCGGACTGGATGAAGCGAAGCCGAATCAAGAATTCAGCGCGCCTGCTGCTCATCTACAACGAGCAGTCGGAAACCGACGGACTCTCCTTCATCAACCACGAGCCCGAACATACCGATCCCCCGCCGGAAGTTGCGGACATCACCGAGGACCATGCACCATGAGTAGAACTATTCAATGCCAACTCGACGACGGCTGGCGATTCACCCCGGTTCTTTTCATCGCCCTCGCTCTCGCCTGTTCGAGCGCGCCGGACATCTCCGAAGGTGATTCGGAGTTGGTGAAAACCCCATCGGCGCAGGCAGATCAACGGGTCGATTCCGACGAAGCGAACCAAGAAGTCCAAGAAGTCCGACCCGAGAGTCACATCGCAGAAGACAATGGGTTTTCGGCGACAGCCGGCTGTGAACAGCTTCAACAAAGGGCCAGCGATGTATCCGTCCTCGCTGATTTACTCGAGGAACACCTGCCCGAAGAACTGCGTCCGTTGATCGAAAACCCCGAACCCCATCGCCTCCAACTGCTGGTCACCGAGGTCGTCGAAACTCAAGAAGGCCCCTGTCTGGTGGAACACGGTTTTCGGGTCGATGCCGAGTATTTCTATCCCGCAAGTGCCATCAAGACCGTCGCTGCCATTGCTGCGCTCCAAGACCTCGAACACCAATCCTTCGACGCTCCCCTGGAATTGAGTGATGTTTTGTGGTTCCACGACGCCGATGATTTCGACGATTTAGAGGCGACCGACTTTAGCCCGACGGCAACGAACTCCGTTCAAGATCTCATCGAGCAAACGCTCATCATTTCCAGCAACCAGGGATTCAACCGGCTCTTCGACCTCGCCGGTCACGAGCGGCTCAATCAATCCATGTGGGAGGCCGGACTCGACAGCCTGCGGATGCAGCACCGGATGTTTTCGTGGCGTACCATCGATCAGGAAAAATGGGCCCCTCGTGTCAGTATCGAGGCCGAAAATGGTAATTCCGGCGTCGACTCGTCGCTACAGGAAGTACGTCCCCAGCGACAGAGTTCGCTCGACCTTCCCCCCCTCGATATCAGTGGGCTCGAGATCGGCCAGTCCTATCTCGAATTTGGCACAATTCACCAGGAGCCGATGGACTTCTCCACCAAGAATTATCTATCCCTGCGCGAGCACCAGCAATTGATGATCGCCCTATATCACCCGGCATTGACGGATGTGCATTTCGAGGGGCTCCAATCCCATCGCACATTGCTGACGGAAACGATGGGACGGGACCCGGAATCGTTTTCCGACGACCTCGGCGACGATGTGGAGCGGCGTTTTAAGCCGGCCCTACCCGGGTTCGCCGAAGTGCTGCCGCGGCAGCGGCTTCAGTACTT
>SKPJ01000369.1 GCA_007119595.1 Myxococcales bacterium | reverse complement strand
GTAGCGTCCCCCGAAAATCCCGAATTGCTCGCGGGCCTTTTGATACTGCGTCGGTTCGCTCATGAACCGTCGTCCTCGCGATGCTTGCCGGCGTTGAGATAGGCGATCACCTCATCGAGGTAGTCGTCGACACCGGCTTTGACCTGGCGAGCGACGATGGGCTTGAAAACCCGACGGGCCAATTTGGGAATCGGCAGATCACTGGCCAGGGTCTCCTCGTATTCCACCTGGGTTCGGTCGTCGCTCAACGCCGAAAATTCCGCACGCCCTTCGGTACGCATCGTACCCTCTCCCTCGCTCTTCCAGGTGACGACGTCCTCGTCGTCGCGATGGTAGCGCACCGTATAATCGCCCTGAAAGGTGATCCCTTTGGCTCCTACCTCTTCAAGGATCCATCGCCAGGTCTGATCGTCGACTTTTTCGCCGGTCTCCAGATCGGGCATGCAGCGGCGAATCTGCGAGGGATCGCTCAATACTTGGGCGACCTCCTCAAGGGGAGCGTTCACCTCGAAGTTGCGTTGATGGGTGGCCTCGATCCAAGTCATGATTCTCCTTCGAAATAGGGGTTGGACACCGAAGTTCCTCACCGGAGTCGGTGATGCGCTCTCGGCGAGCCAATAACAACGCGTGCAGACCGTAAAGGCCTCCTTGCCTCGTTATTTCGCGCCACCGAAACACCTGCGACGCTTGTCGTTCCAGGCGCGGAACAAATCGCATTTTCGTCGCAGCACTGCGCCGACAAAACCAGCCCCTACGAGGCTGCTAGCAGCCTCGACCAGCCCGTCTCACCGACAATTTTGATCCTGCTCGCCACATTTAAAACGGACGTGAAAATGATTGGCATGACCCCGGGCGTGCCGAATGATGCCTGCCGAGGTGCGACGGCCACGCGGGTATTGGATCAACTCCTCCAATTCCTCTTCACTGACCCCGATGGAGAGCGCATATTCGTACAATACGCGCTGCAATTCGTAGTCCACGAAGATAAATTCCACCTCTCCCGTATCGATGATCGTTCGAAAGAAGTGCCACGTTTTGACGGCGTCCAATCTTTCGGCGTTCATGTCCTGGAAATCCGGCAACTCCACATTCCCCCGATGATAATAGGTCAGGTCCGCATCGCGGCCGCTTTGATGGCTTCGGTGCGGCCGCATCGGACCGCCACCTCGCCGACTCAAGCTACCGACCACCAGCTCCGGGGCATCGGGCCAGCGCGCTTGTACATCGGCCCCTGCGGCTTGCAACAAGTCGATGGTGCGCTGGGTCCCATAGGCTCGGTCCTCGTTGCGCACCTTCAGTCCGGGGCTGCATTCCATGGCCACTCCATTGTACAGCCGCCCGCTATTGGCGCGGCCCCAGGAGACGGGATGTCCCTCAGCGCCTGGAATATGCATATGTACCCGCTGACCGATCTGCAGGCGTCTGGGATCGGTATTCGGATTCCATCGACGCAATTGGGAGACCTTCACCCCGTATTGGCGCGCAATATCCTCGTAGGTATCACCGCGACGAATCACATGAATCACTGGCCTGGGCTGCGAGGAGTTCGACGGTTTCTCGTCGATTCGTATCTCCAATCGATCCTCGCCATTGACGTCGTGTACGGTTTCCAGACCGTTCCACTCCTTCAAATCCGTGACGTTGACCCCGTACTCCAGAGCCACCGTGGCGATCGTCTCATCACCGTTCATCTGGTGTTCGACGATTTCGACATTCTCTTCATCGTCGGTGTCTGCCGCCGCCGTACTCGCTGTCGCGACGGAGAAAACCAGAATCCAACAACCTACCCATAACACTCGCTTCAGATCGTTATTCACATCAACCTCCATAAGCTTACATCACCGCGAAGTCCGATCTGCAACCACATACACCAAGGGTGGCTAGACCTTCCCGGTAATGCATTCGAGTAGTTCACCCCCCCTCAATAAGTCAAGCCTTTCGCTTATCCAGATCTTGTTACTCTTCCATTGACGACGACATTTAATAACCGGTGCAACACGTCATCGCCGTAGAACCGTTTCGGGGAACCAATAAAAACGGGGCCCGTCTGGATACCATCATCCGTGCTCTCACGCCCCGCCCACAGGATAGTCCGAACGGAGCATGGATGCGGTGATGCAACCAAAATTAGTTGCAATCGGAAAAAGTACAATATTGGAGCAAAGGACCCGTTGTTCACACTGCAGAGCCGAAGCAGAGGAAGTCAGCTTCGTCCTGTTGATTCGCAACCGAGTACCAACAGGTGATTCCGGTTGAGAAATCGGACCGAGCCTCACCGCTGGATCACACCGAAGGACGCGATGCGATGAAACACTTTATTCAAGGCTTTTTCTGGCTTGGACTCTATCTGGTGGTTTCCCTTTTGCCCCTGGCGGTGGTCTTTATCGGTCCTCGTCCGCCGGGACGAGATTTCATCACCGAGTTGAGCGCCGCCCTGGGCTTTGTGGGGTTGGCGATGATCGGCCTGCAGTTTTTTTTGACCGCCCGATTCCGCCTTATCGAAGCCCCCTATGGCCTGGATATGATCCTGCGCTTTCATCGCGAGATCTCGATGGTCGCCTGTTTGATCATCCTCGCCCACCCGTTGTTGATCCTGTGGCGCGACCAGTCGCTGCACATTCTCTATCTCCCCGATCAACCGCTGCGGGTGTGGTTCGCCGTCATCAGCCTTCTGGCCCTGGCGGCTCTGATCGTTAGCTCCATCTGGCGCCGCAAGCTCCGGTTGTCCTATGAGACCTGGCGCGTCATCCACGGAAGCCTGGCCATCTGTGCGCTGGGCTTTGCCCTGGGACACGTCATCGGCGTCGGCCATTATATCGCCGATCTGTGGCAACAAGTGCTCTGGATTGCAATGGCCGCTGCATCCATCACCGTATTGCTGTATATCCGCGTCTTTAAACCACTTATCCAGAAACGACGGCCCTATCGCATCGCTGATATCCATCAAGAAGGGGGCAACGCCTGGACGCTGCGCTGTGTCCCCGACGGCCATTCGGGCATCGAATTCGATGCCGGACAATTTGCATGGCTCACCCTGTGGAACTCACCGTTTACCATCGAGGAACACCCCTTCTCGTTGGCGTCGAGCGCCCTGGAGGAGGAATATGTGGAGTTTACCATCAAGGAGTTGGGTGATTTCACCCGCGAACTCGACAAGGTCGAACCGGGCACTACCGCCTATATCGACGGCCCCTATGGCGCCTTTAGCTTTGAGCGCTATCCGGCCGCCGGATACGTCTTCATCGCCGGCGGTATCGGCATCACTCCGATTATGAGCATGCTGCGCACTCTCGCCGACTACGGAGATACCCGTCCCCTATTGCTGATCTTTGCCGCCCACCGCTTCGAAAATCTGACCTTTTACGACGAAATCGAAGAACTCAAAGAGCGCCTCGAATACCTTCAAACGGTCCATATCCTCAACGATCCTCCCGAGGATTGGAGTGGGGAGACCGGCTTTGTCGATGCCCAGATGTTGAATCGACATCTGCCGGAATACCCCCGGCGTCACCAATATTTTTTGTGCGGCCCCTTTCCCATGCTCATCAGCGTCGAACAAGCACTGCTGCAGGTCGACGTTCCCGGCACTCATATCCACGCCGAACTCTTCAACCTGGTTTGATCATGAAACGCTATCGCTACATTCGGATCACCGTCACGCTGATCGCATGTTTGCTCTTTATCGCCGCCGTGGGATTCGCCACCGCACAGGTGGGCATCTAAAAAGCTGTCAAAAGACCAACGCCCCCACCGCTTCCAACGCTTCAACGTCCCTCGCCGACCGGATCGACGATACGAAATCCCTCTTCGATGCGCTCCTTCATGGTCGCCTCCAATGCCTCGCACAACGCCTCTTCGGTGGCGAAATAGCGATCCTGTCGTCGCGGCTGATGAGCGTCGACGAAGACGTGGTGGCGTTTGCGCACCACCGTCGACGCGGCGCGCTCGACGACCCGCAATCGGCGCAGACCGGAATCGGCCTCCATCCGCACCCTCGTCCCTCCGCGATGCTGTAGCGTCCAACTGCCGAAGTCTCTATTTTTGCGTTCTCTTTGCCACCGGCCCCAATGTGCCCCCGGATCATCGTGCTCAAAATCTCGGAGCCGTCGCATCAAATCGCCTTCTTCGCGAAACCCAAAAGACTCGGGCTCCAGCAAATTCTGAGGCGAAACCTCGGAGTGCTCTTCAATCTCTATGTCCTCGTCTCTTCCCCGCAATATAATGGCCACCGGCGATTCGCTCTCGCTTAGCCAATCCCGCGCGGCGTCGATCACCAGGGCCCATCCGATGGTCCGGGCGACGGCGCCGTGATTCGCCTCCACTTCGTGCGTAAAAATAATGGGATAGGTCACCTCCTCTTTATGGGCTGCTCCCGATTCGGCTGCCACCGACACAGGCTCGATGACACCATCTACATCGATCCGAGCTGCGTCGTCGCCAGCCCTCCACCGCAGCTCGTTATCGTCGCTCCAGAAGACTCCTCGCTCTCCGTCCCATTGCAAGACAATCCGACGACCATCGATGTCGCGCTGGCGTTCACCACCGACCATCCGACGCAACGCGGCACCGACATCGCGCCTTTTTTCCTCCCAATCGATGCGTTGAAGACATTCCACGAACGCGGCGTCGGCCTGAGCCACCGCTTGCACATCATCGGCCAACGACATCGCCGCCGGATAGCGCTCGACCAGCCGGTCGAGCATCTTCCGACGCCGACTTCCACGTCGCCTCAATCGTTGGACTTGCCGGTCTGCGACCACCTCCGCCAGGTGCTCCCGACGCGCCGCCCCTTCATCACTCATTTTCGCCGAGGTATCGCTGGCGAAGGTGTTCCTTGAAATACTTGGCGTCCAGACCACTTCCGGTGACCTCCTGGAGCAATTCTTCCGTGCTGAGCAGGCATCCCTTGGAGTGAATATTTTCGCCCAGCCAATCCATCAGCACCGGGAATTCTCCCTCCTCGATGAGCTCATCGATATCACCAATATCGTCGCGGGCGGTGGCAAATAACTGAGCGGCCATCAGGCCTCCCAGGGTATAGGTCGGGAAATACCCGAACATCCCGTCCATCCAATGGATATCCTGCATGCACCCGTCGCGATCGTCATCGGGCCTAATGCCCACGAGCTCCTCCATCCCGTCATTCCACACCTGCGGCAGATCGACGACCTCGAGATCACCCTCGATCATCGCCTTCTCGAGCCGATAGCGCAAAATCACATGGGCTGGATAGGTGACCTCGTCGGCGTCGACGCGGATGAGACTGCGCTCCACATTCGTCTTGACCCGATGGAGGTTGTCCACCGACCAATGCTCGCTGGTGGCGTTAAAGACCTCGCGGTACAAGGGCGCAGCCCATCGCACGAAGGCCCGGCTTCGCCCAACCTGCATTTCCAAAAACAATGACTGACTCTCGTGTACCCCCATTCCGCGAGCCCGTCCCACTGGCTGAGATCGCCACTCTTTGGGCAATCCACGGCTGTACATCGCGTGTCCCGTCTCGTGGAGCACGGCCATGGTTCCGCGCAAAAAATTACCCTCGCTATAAAACGTGGTCAGGCGAATATCGTCGGGATAACCGCCGCAAAATGGGTGATGGCTGGTGTCGAGGCGACCGTGGTCGAAATCAAATCCAAAGGCCTCCATCATCCGTTGTGCCAATTGTTCTTGATCGACGACCGGAAATGGTCCGGGCGGAACGACGGGGTCGGGCATACGCCCCTGATGGTCGAGAACCTCCTCCAAAAACCCCGGCAAAAACTCGGCGAGATCATCGAAGAGATCGTCCAGTTTTTCCGAAGATCCACCGGGCTCGAATTGATCCAGTAGAGCGTCGTATAGGCCGACGCCCAGTGCTTCGGACTTAATCGCGGCCACCTCCCGCGTCAGCTCCAGGACCTCCTGAAGATGTGGAGCGAGGCGCTCGAAGTCATCTTCTTTGCGGGCTGTACGCCAGACGATTTCGCACTCCGAGCCCTTGCGGCTTCGCTCCTCGATCAACCGTGAGGGAAGGCAATTGGCGTGGAGCCACCGGCGACGCATCTCCCGAATATTGGAGCAACGCCATGGATCGAGGCCTTCGCCGTCGCCCACATCCTCGAGCCACTCCTCGACCTCCGGCTTCGTCAACAACTCATGGGAGAGACCCTTGAGCATCGCCATTTGCTCCGAGCGGGCCTGTGCGCCACCGGTGGGCATCATCGTGGCGTGATCCCAACCCAGCACCGCCAATACTTCCTGGAGTCGATTTATCTTGGCGAATCGTGCTTCCAATGCTTCATATGCTTCCATCTTTGCTTACTCCGACAGTCGTGACTTAGCGCAACGCAATATCGAGGCGCGACTGTCCCACTTCGAGGGATTCCTTTCAAGGCGATCTCGACGTCGCAAGCAACCGATTGAATTTCTGAAATACTCCCTTTTTTTCCCGTCATCTGCCGAGTCGTCGCCGCCGGTCGACCACGGTGTGAACCACTCGTTCCACACCGCTTCGCGGCCCCTTTTCGGCAGCCAAGGCCCGGCGCGCCGCCGTATCAAAACCCAGGCGTTTTTCGTGCCCGATAAGGTGCCAATACTCATCGCTGTCGGCGAGCAGATCGTCTTTGAGGCCTTCGGCAAGCGCTTTCGCTAGATGGTAATTCGCTCCGGTCACCAGACGCAGCCAATAGCTGGAGAGCCGCGGCGTCAACAGCGGCACATTGACCATCAACGGTCGATTTTCCACCAGAGCACATACCCGTTCGATGCACTCCTGAAAGGTCAATACTTCAGGACCGGGGATGGCGTACCACCGGCTGGTTTCCAGCTCGATCTCCAGGGCCTTGACCAGGGCGACTTTCACGTCGTCGATCGCCACCGGTTCGGTGCGGTTGCGCAACCACCGGGGGGCGACCATGACCGGCAGTCGCATCGCAATGTCGCGCAAAATCTGCCAACTGGCGCTGCCATGGCCAATGATCACGGACGCCCGCAACTCCACGGTGGGCACACCGCTGCTGCGTAGAATCGCCCCCGTGACGAGGCGACTGCGAAGATGGCGCGCCGGTTCTCCCCGGGGCTTGAGCCCACCGAGATAAATAATGCGCTCCATGCCCATCTCCTTACAGACATCGGCGAAGGTCATAGCAGCCCGGGTCTCCCGCTCTTCAAAATCCTCGGCATCGGCCATTTGATGGATCAGATAATAGGCCGCATCACAGCCCCGAAGCGCTCGAACCACACTCTCCGGCTTCTCCACGTCCATCTCCACCCACCTTCGGTCGGGCCAACGCCGCTTTGCCCGACCCGGGTTACGCGAAGCGCACCGAATCTCATATCCGCGCCGCTCCAACTCCGGATAAATAGACCGACCAATAAACCCCGTCGCCCCCGTCAATAGAATCTCCCTTCGCTCTCCGCGCTCTAACATCTCGAGTACCCCGCTGTGGTTCGCCCATCATCGACCGTTCCTTGATGATAGCGAAAATGTCGACACCTACTCCGATCTCCAAACCGCTCTTTCACCTGACGATCAATGATTCTCGCATCACCGGTGCGCGATGGGGTGTGATGAGGGCTCATTGATCCCAGCGCAACATCAACCCTATGATAGAGATATTCAAAATATTTAATTCCCTGTCGCATCACCGGTCGATCTCCATGGCACCTCCGTAAACCGACTCTACAGCTGAGCACTCCGTGGACCGTGATACTGTAATTTCCGACAAATCTACCGCCGATTTGGTCGCCAAATTGAAGGCAATTATCGGCACCGAGGATCACGAACTCCTCTCCGAATTGGTGCGGGAATTACTACAGAGTGTGCTGCCCGTTTCAGATCCGGATAAGGAGAAGGCATCGAGCCCCCGTGTCGCCACCGAATTGGCGCGCTTGGCCGAGGGCAATATCAGCCGCCTGGCGTCCATTCAGCATGCTCTGGTCGACCATTTCAGTCCCACTGATGACCAGGGTGCGACACCGACCGAAGACACTGTTTTTATCGGTTCTTTTCTCGCCCAATTAAGCCAGGCATTCGCCGACTACGAAACCCCGGACACCATCTCTCTTCCGTTGTCGCAACCGGAGGAGTCCGAGGACGTGGGATACGACTTTCTCCAACAGATCATCGACGCCGTCGCCGACCCGATCTTCGTCAAGGACAAAGACCATCGGTGGATTTTTTTGAACGAGGCCTATTGCAACTTCATGGGCTATCCACGGGAGGAGTTGATCGGTATGTCCGACTTCGATTTTTTCCCCGAAGAGGAGGCCCAGGTATTTTGGCGCAAAGATGACCAGGTATTTTCTACGGGTGAACCGGATGAAAACGAGGAGCGATTTACCGACGCAAAGGGCAAAGAACACATCATCGTCACCAAAAAGACGATGTTCGTCGATTCCCGACAACGCTCATATCTTGTGGGAGTCATCCGAGATATCACCGAGCGTCGGCGGCTGGAGTCCCGTCTGGACGTGGCCCGCCGCCTGATGTCGCTTGGAACCCTCGCCGGCGGGATCGCCCACGAGATCAACAATCCCCTCTCCTTCGTTCTCGCCAACCTGGACCATCTGCGCACTACGCTCGGCGACATCGACTACGACGACTCGGAGATATCCGAAATTCTGGAGGCCACCATTCGCGGCGCCAACCGGGTTCGCGATATTGTAAGTGGACTCAAGACCTTCTCCGACTCCGATGGCAACCGCCTCGAACCCCTCGATCTACGCCCCAGTCTTCAAGCCTCGGTGCAAGTGGCGAGCAACGAGATTCGCCACCGGGCCCAGCTTGTCGAACGCTACGGCGAGGTCCCGATCATCGATGGAAACGAGCGAATACTCGGTCAAGTTTTTTTAAATCTTCTCATCAATGCTGCTCAATCGCTGCAGACTGGAGACGCCGATCAAAATGAGATCCGCGTCGAAACCTCCACCAACGCCGGGGGAATGGCAGTCGTCGAGATCAGCGATACGGGCTGTGGTATTCCGGACCGCAATCTGAACCAGATTTTCGACCCCTTCTTCTCCACCAAGACCGTTGGCGAGGGCACAGGACTCGGCTTGTCCATCTGTCACTCCTTGGTGGAAGCCATGAACGGCTATATCGAGGTCGATTCCCAGCCCGGTGTGGGAAGCACATTTCGCGTCCTCTTTCCCCCGTCGAGTGACGAGATAGCACCGAGTTCTCCCGAATCTCCCTCAGATTCTTCCTCAGATTCTTCCTCAGATGACTCCGCATCATCGTCGAGCTCTACCAAGCCCAATCTCCTTCTGATCGACGATGAATCGGAGCTCTTGAGTTCCATGAAACGCAGACTCCAACCGGCATTTAACATCCGTTGTGCACGCTCTGGACAATCCGGACTCGAGCTCCTCGGCGGGCAGGGGGAATTCGACCTCATCGTCTGTGACGTCATGATGCCGCAGATGAACGGTCGCGAATTTTATGACGCACTCTCCCGGCAGGCACCCCACCTTCTCGACCGCCTCGTCTTTGCCAGCGCCGGCGTCTTCGATCCCCAGCTCAATACCTTCTTCGACACCCACGATCTGCCCGTCCTCGATAAACTCCTCGATATCTCCGAACTCCTGGATTTGATCGAATCGTAGCAAGAGATTTTTGAGAACCGTCGATATCCACGGGTCCGTACGCCCTACTTTCAACTGTGTAATCCGCCGATTACACCCCTTTCTCAAAATAAACTTGATCAATCCCTACTGACTTTATATGTTTTCTTATCTCAACAATCCCTATCTAGCAGGTAGGAATTTGGGTATATCGAGAATTTGTACTGTGCCAAGCAACCCCAATCGAACGGACACACCACGATGTTTACTTCAAATCGCATGTCACTTCGTCACTTATCAGCTACGGCTGTTGCCGCAATCGCGCTCTCATTTAGTGCCGCCTGTGGCGACGATTTCGAGGAAGTCGAAGCCCCCGAAACCTGTACTCAGGCACTGACCTGCGAAGCCCACGTCTTTTTGCAGGTCGATCAATTCGAGTATCTGCGTCAAAACGAGGCCATCACAGTCCTGGACGCCCGCAACGAAGAACTATACGCCGACGGTCACATCCCCGGCGCCCTCCACGGAAATTGGAGAGATTTCGTCAATCCCGACAAAAACGGCATCCTCTGGGAGGACGAGCAAACGCTCGAAGACGCCGCCCAGGCACTGGGCATCAATAACGATGATACCATTGCCGTGTACGGCGCCGGTGACGGCAGCGGCGGCGACTCCCCGGCGGGACGCCTGTATTGGACGCTTCAATACCTGGGCCACGACGACATCTATTTGGTCAATGGCGGTCTCGAGAGCTGGTTGGACGCCAATTATGGCGCCCTACAGGCCGGTGCCACCGACGTGGAACCCGGTGACTTCACGGTCGATATTCGCCCGGAGCGCCGCGCCACCGTCGACGAGGTAGAGCAGGCCATCGAGGACGAGACACTGCGCATCGTCGACACCCGTCGCATGGAGGAGTGGGTCGGAGATAACGATCGCAACAATCCCCGCGTGGGCTATATACCGGAGGCCATCCACTACCACTGGGAAGACGTCTTTGACGAAAATAACGAATTGCGGCCCAAAGAGGAGATCCGCGCCGAGCTCGAAGAGTTGGACATCGAACCGGGAACGCTGACCATTCCCTACTGCCAGAGCGGTGTGCGAAGTGGCTTTTTCTACGCCGTATTGCAGTGGCTCGACTATCCGGACCCCAAAAATTACGACGGCTCCTGGTGGGAGTGGTCCCGCGACGACGATCTGGTAGCGATGCTCGATGGTGAGCCGAGCGACCAGACCGTCGAATCAGACGACGCCGACCAACCGACTGAGGAATGAGTCGATGAGTTTGCGCTACAAATACTATTGGATCGGCAGTCTCGTCGCCATCTTCGCCCTCTTGGCCACACCGGCCATGGCCGGCGAATGGACGGACACCGAGGTCTTCGTCGCTGTCGACGAGGCTGCCGAACTCATCGAAGACGGAGCCACCGTCGTCGATGCCCGTGAACGCGATGATGTCAAACGGGGGCATATCGACGGTGCCACAAACCTGCATTGGCAGCACTTCGTCAACGGCTCCGCCTCCGGTGCGATCATCGATGATGATCAGCGCCTCGGCGCATTGCTTCGACGAGCCGGCATTTCCAACGATACGCCCGTGATCATCTACGGCCACTGGAGTCGTCCCGGCGCCTGGGGTGAAGAGGGACGAATCTATTGGACCCTGGACTACCTGGGCCATCCCAACATCCACATTCTCGAGGGCGGCATCGACCGCTGGCGACAAGCCGGACATCCCCTATCGAGCGGGACTCCCGACCCACCGACAGCCACCGGTGACTTCACGATTGAGCGCCGCCAACAACGCCGCGCCGATACCGCTCAACTGTACCGCAACTTGCGAAATGGCAACGACCTCGTCGTCCTCGATACCCGGGAGCTTGCGGAATACCGGGGAGAGATAAAATACGGCGAAGAACGCCCCGGCCATATCCCGGGCGCCGAACACCTGTGGTGGCGTGACCTCTTCGACGACCACGGCGAGCTCAAGAGTCGAGCCCAACTTCACGCCGAATTGCAGCGCCGCGGAATCAATGCCGACGCCACCATCGTCGCCTACTGCACCGGCGGCATTCGCTCCGGTTTCGTCTACGCCGTATTGCGCGCCGCCGGACTCGATATCAAAAACTACGATGCTTCCATGTGGGAATGGACCCGCCAAAAGAGCCTCCCGCTGCAGCGCTGATCCCTCGCCTATCTCAGCGAAACTCCCGACGGCGGCGGGCGGGGCATCCTGCGCGGCCGCGGCCATACCTCGTCATTTTCCTCCGGCATCCAGTCATTGTACTGCGTCCCCGCGGCGGGGCCGGCGAAAAACTGCACCGCCACCAGCCGCTCCCCTCCATTGCTCCATTGCACATCGACCCCCGCCGGCAAATACACTCCCATCCTGGGCCCCACGAAATAGCGCTCCCCGTCGACCGCCAAAATCGCACTGCCCGACAACACGTACAGATACTCCTCCTCGCTTCGCTGCTCTGGCGTTCGCTGAACCCCCGGCTGAAGAACGAATTCCCCCAGATAAGCCCATTTCCCTTGTGTCATCGGCACCACACGGGCCTCACCACTTTCCGAGACCCGAGGCGTGACCCGGTCGGCCTGTACCACGCTGGCCATCGGCGCACTGACCGCCGCAATGACCATCGGCGCCATCAGCGCTGCCGTCACACCGATTGCCATCGCCATCCCCAAGCGAATCGCTTTCATCTGCCCCCCACGGCTTTTTTTGGTCTTCCTCGTCGATCTGGTACTGACTAAACTTCGACACCAGCCCCCGATGCCGCCACCGATACTGGCGGCGACTACTCAACCAATCTCGGTCCCGGAACCCTCCTCGGTGGCCGCCTCAAACAGCCATTCGGCGAGGGAGTCCGAAAAATTCAACCCCCGATCCGTGGGCCAGAATTTGCCCTCCCCGTCGCGATCCATAAAACCCCGGGCCACCAGATCGCGCAGCACCTCTTCTACCCCGTCGAACCACTGCTCTTCCACGGCGGCGCCGAAGCGATGGCGAAGCTCCTTCATATCTACCCCAAAGGTGGTTCGCGCCCCCAAAAACAGTCTCTCTGCCAGATGCTCCACCGCCGACAAATCTTCCTGCTCTTTCGGCTCACCGGGCGACTTCATATAGGCGTCGTAGCTGCGTGGATTCGCCCGTCGATACACCACCGCTTCATCGCAAACCCGCAAACTATGGGCCCCGACTCCCACCCCCAGATAGGGTCTTCCCCTCCAGTAGCTGCTATTATGTTCGCTCTCGCCACCGGGCACCGAAAAATTGGACACCTCGTAGCGCTTCAGCCCCACCTCGTTGCAGGCCTCGACGAGCCGCCTCAACATCTGCGCAGCCGTATCGTGGTCGGCGACCCGGAGGATGCCCTGTTTTCGCCGAATCCAGAACGTCGTGCCCTCTTCGATGGTCAAATCATAGCCGCTGACATGATCCAGACCGTCCTCCCGGACCAACCGCTGCACGACCTCCAAATCGGCCTCCCACTCCCGCATCGACTGCGACGGACCGGCGAACATCACGTCGATGGATACCCGATTCATCACTCGTAGCGCCCGCCGCACCGCCTGCAGGGCCTGCATGGCGCTGTGATTTCTTCGCAATGCGTGCAAATGCCGCGGCTGAAAGCTCTGGCAACCGATGCTGAGTCGGTTGATCCCCAGCCGCCGCCAGGCATCGAGATTCGCCTCACTCACCTCGTTGGGGTTGGCCTCCATCGTCACCTCCACCCCGTCACCGAGCCCGAAGAGGGTATCGATCCGTGCCAATATGGCCGCCAACTGTTCCGGCGCCAAAAGCGACGGTGTGCCACCCCCGAAATAGACGGTTGCCACCGAGTGATCGGCCCACTGCTGGTGACGGATCTGTAGCTCCTCGATCACGGCCTCCCCATACTCCCGGTGGGGAATGTCGACCTCCACGGAGACCGCAAAATCACAATAGGGGCACAAGCGCCGACAAAAGGGTATATGCACGTAGATTCCCGCCAATTTTTCGCGTTCCCTATTCTTCAAATCCCACTTCCGTGTCCAGGCGCCCTCCCCGGGCTCTCACCTGCACGAAGGATGGTTGGTAGCTCTCGTCGGGACGGATGCCCGGCTTTTCGTGATTTCCCAGCGATTCCCACTCCTCACGCCCCCAGGGACGGGGAATGAAATAGGCATAGGTCAAATCGTCGGTGTTGATGGTGACGTAATCTCCGCCATCGATTTCATCGACGGTAAACAGATATTGGCGATCCAATGTGATGCGCACATCCCGCCAGGCGCCGCGTCCCGTATTCTCCACGATGAGATCGATCCCCACCACGGCGTCCCGAAGATAGAGCTTCGCCCCCAACTCGTTGGTGTCGTCTTCACCACTAAACGCCCACAATACGGTGGCCAGCGACAAAATCACCACCCCGGCCACCACCCCGATTTTTTCGGCATAATATCGCGACTTCCAGTGGAATACCTGTTTAAGGGTCTCCAAAAGTGTCTTTCTGAAATCTGCCGGGACCATCGTCCATTCACCTTCATCGACCGCCGTTACCTTCCAACACCGAGACTCTTCTCTTATAGCTCAGCAACCGCCACGTGAACACCCCTTGCTCCGAATCCCCGTACCTTCATCGACACCTCGAAGTCTGCTCCCCCACGGCCCACTCGATACGTATCAGGAGAAGTACGCGCAGAGTGGGGGCGTGATGGAGTTTGAAGAGTTTCGACCGCGAGAACCGGGTTCCGGTCGCTCAGTCCTCGTAGCTCGTCCTCGGTACTCGTTGTCGTCCTCGGTACTCGTGACTCGTCCTCGGTACTCGTGACTCGTCCTCGGTACTCGTTGTCGTCCTCGGTACTCGTTGTCGTCCTCGGTACTCGTTGTCGTCCTCGGTACTCGTTGTCGTCCTCGGTACTCGTTGTCGTCCTCGGTAC
>SKPJ01000045.1 GCA_007119595.1 Myxococcales bacterium | reverse complement strand
TTTTGCTGGCTCCATCAGGTTCACGGCACGGAGGTGGTCCGGGCAAGCCGAGTTCTGGCATCGCAGACGCCCGTGGAGGCCGATGCCTGTATCAGTCGGACTCCAGGCCTTGCCTGTGTGGTCATGACCGCTGATTGTTTGCCTGTGCTGATCTGTGACTCCAGGGCGACCGTCGTGGCTGCCGTCCACGCCGGATGGCGGGGGCTGGCGAGCGGTGTGTTGGAGGCGACGATGGAGGCAATGAAGCGACCAGCCGACGAACTTATGGCCTGGCTCGGACCCGCCATTGGGCCCGATGTCTTCGAGGTCGGCGACGATGTCCTAAAGGCCTTTGAGGCCCGGGTCGAAAACGCCCTGCGGTATTTTAGCCCGTCGCCGATGAATCCCGACACGCGTTGGGTCGCCGATCTCTACGGCCTTGCCCGTCAGAGACTAACGAATGCCGGCGTCACCACCATCTTCGGCGGTGGCGCCTGCACGTACAGCGACGAAAAGCGATTTTACTCCTATCGACGCGACGGAAAAACCGGTCGAATGGCCACTGCCATCTGGCTTCGATCGCCCGCCTGAGCCCCCCGGGGATGTATTATAGATTGAGTTTTCGATCGTCGACGTCGAGGGCGGCCTCTTTGACGATCTCGGCAAGCGTGGGATGGGCGTGCGAGGAGCGCGCAACATCTTCGGCGCTGGACTCGAATTCGCAGGCCACGGCGAGTTCGGCGATCATATCGCCGGCGCGAATGCCGATGATATGGGCCCCCAAGATCTGGTCCGTTTCGGCATGGGCCAGAATCTTGGTGAATCCGTCGGTGTCGTTTAATGCCCGGGCTCGACCGTTGGCCTTGAAGGGAAATTGGCCGACCTTGTAGTCGATACCAGCCTCCTGGAGTTCGGCTTCTGTCTTTCCGACGGAGGCGATCTCGGGATGGGTATAGACCACGTCCGGAACGGCGTCGTAGTTGACGTGTCCGGCGATTCCATTCATCCGCTCCACGCAGACCACGCCCTCGTGTTCGGCCAGATGTGCGAGCATCGGGCCGGGGATAACGTCGCCGATGGCGTAGACGCCGTCGATATCGGTTTGAAAATGCTCGTCGACCTCGATAAATCCGCGCTCATTGGTCTGTAGACCAATATTGTCGAGTCCCAGATTCTCGGTGAAGGGGTAGCGCCCGATACCGACGAGGAGGCGATCGCTTTCGATCGTCTTTTCCTCGCCGTCATGCTTGTAGGTCGTGGTCACCACGCCGTCATCTACGCTGGCCGCCGTCACCTCCGCCTCCATGACGAATTCGATGCCCTGTCGTTTGAAGACTCGCTGGGCCAATTTTGCGACATCACTGTCCATTCGTCCGCCGAATACCTCCGGCAAATACTCCAAGACCGTCACGTCGGCGCCGAGTCGGCCCCATACCGAGCCCAATTCCAGGCCGATGACGCCGGCGCCGATGACGACCAGGTGATCCGGGACTTCCTCGAATTCCAGAGCCGCCGTGGAGTCGACGATAAACTCTTTGTCGAATTCCACGCCCGGCAAGGCGATGGGTTTGGAGCCGGTGGCGATCAAAATACGCTCCGTCTCCAGCGTTGTCGTCTCCCCGTCGTCGTCAGTGACCTCCACCGTATTCTCGTCGATGATCGTGCCCCAGCCGTGGATTCCCTCCACATCGTTTTTTCCAAAGAGGTACTCGATTCCCTGAACCAGACTGGAGACGACCTCGTCTTTTCGGGAGAGCATCTTCTCCAGGTTCAACGACACTTCATCGATCTCGATGCCGTGATCCGTAAAATGGGTCTGCGCCTCACTGAATCGCTCACTGGACTCCAACAGCGCTTTCGAAGGGATGCACCCGACATTGAGGCAGGTGCCGCCAAAGGTGGGATAGCGCTCGACGCAGGCGACGTTCATGCCTAGTTGAGCGGCGCGAATGGAGGCGATATAGCCCCCGGGACCAGATCCGATGACGACGAGATCGTACATGGTGGAGTGCCTCTACAGATATGGGAGATGTGGTGAAAAAATGTCTCGATGGTCCGCTGGATGATCTACGGCGGATACTCGTCGCAGCTCAGACCTCGAGGAGGATGCGCTCCGGGTTCTCGATGCACTCTTTAAGCCGCACCAAAAAGGAGACCGCCTCCTTGCCATCGATAATTCGGTGGTCATACGACAGAGCCAGGTACATGACGGGCCGGATTTCGACTTCGCCGTCGACGGCCACCGGCCGTTCCACGATATTATGCATGCCCAGAATGCCCGACTGAGGGGGATTTAAGATGGGGGTGGAGAGCATGGATCCGTAGATACCGCCGTTGGAGATGGTGAACGTGCCACCCTGCAATTCGTCGAGGGTCAATTTGTTGTTCATCGCCCGATCGACGAGGCGACTCAACTCCAGCTCGGTCTGAGCAAAACTGAGTTGTTCGGCGTTCTTGATCACCGGAACCACAAGACCGCGTCCGCCGCCGACGGCGACGCCGATATTGTAGTAGTTTTTGTAGACGATCTCGTCGCCGTCGATCTCGGCATTGACCGCCGGATATTCCTTGAGCGCTTCGATGCATCCTTTGATGAAGAATGACATAAAGCCCAATTTGATATCGTATTTGTCGAGGAAGCTGTCGCGGTATTTGTTGCGCAGCTCCATGACGGCCGACATGTCGGCTTCGTTGAAGGTGGTCAACATGGCTGCGTTTTGCTGCGCCTCGACGAGGCGCTTTGCCACGGTCTGGCGCAGGCTGCTCATGCGGACGCGTTCCTCGAGCGCTCCGGTGTCCACCGGAGCTTGAGGTGCTCGTTGTGTCCGCTTTTGCTTATTTTCGATATGGGCCAGAACATCGGCCTTGGTGAGGTGACCGCGCGCTCCGGTGGCCTCGATATTGGAGGCTTTAAGACCGTGTTCTTCGATGAGCCGCCGGGCTGCCGGACCGATTTTGTCGCCGTCGCCCCCGGTGGGTTCTGCCGCCTCATCTCGTTGAGCGGCGGCGTCCGCTTCTGGTTTTGGCTCGTCTTCTTCGCCGGCCTTTTGGGGTTGTTGGCCGGCCGGGCGCTCGCCTTCCTCAATTTCGGCGATGACATCGCCGGGACTGACGGAGTCGTCGATATCGAATTTCAGCTTCGCGATCGTCCCCGCTACGGGAGCGGGCACCTCGACGCTGATCTTGTCGGTATCGAGCTCGGCGATGATCTCGTCTTCGTCGACGAAGTCACCCTCTTTTTTGAGCCATTCGGCGATGAAGGCTTCGGTGACGGACTCACCAAGCGTGGGGACCTCCACGGGGACACTCATGTACGGCCTCGTTGATACGGTGACAAACTTCCAAAAACCACGAATTCAATAACTCAGTCAGCGACCGTTCGCCGCTGCCCGTCCGACCTATCAGCCTTGTGCTCTGATCGCAAGATCCCGATACGACGCTTCGATCATCGCCGCGGTAGATCGCCGATATCGGGCAACTTCTTGGCGAAGGCGGAGGCGATGATGGTGGTCTGCTCCAGTTGATGGCTCGCGTAGGCCCCGGTAGCCGGACTGGCGCTGGCCGGACGGCCCAGATAGTGGGGCAGCCGCTCGGCACCGAAGATCTCGATGAATTGGGGCAATAAATAATGCCAGGAGCCCATATTTTGAGGCTCTTCCTGAAGCCACACCAATTCCGCATCATCGGGAAAGACGTCGACGGCGTTCTGCAGGGCCTGGCGATCGAGGGGATGGAGCTGTTCGATGCGCACGATGGCTACATCGTCGATGTCTTTTTTCTCGGCATGAGCCGTCAGGTCGTAGTAGACCTTGCCGGAACACATCAATACCCGGCGTACCGAGGAGGCATCGATGTGCTCCCGGGACTCCTCGATGACGGGCTCGAAACCGTGGTCGACGAAATCCTCGATGGGACTTACTGCTTCCTGATGTCGAAGGAGGCTTTTGGGCGACATGATCACCAGTGGTTTTCGGGCCGGATGCAATACCTGTCGGCGCAGCACATGAAAGTACTGGGCCGGCGTCGTCAGATTACACACGTACATATTGTCGCCGCTGCACAATTGTAAAAAGCGCTCCAGCCGCGCCGAGGAGTGCTCCGGGCCCTGTCCTTCGTAGCCGTGGGGCAAGAGCAAAGTGATGCCGCTTAGGCGCTTCCATTTATCCTCACCGGAATTGATGAATTGGTCGATGATGACCTGGGCGCCGTTGGCGAAATCGCCGAATTGCGCCTCCCACAATACCAGTGCGTCCGGAGAGTCGAGGCTGTAGCCGTATTCAAAACCCAGCACTCCGGCTTCGGAGAGCACGGAGTTGTAGATCTCCACCGACGCCTGGTCCTTGCTCAAATTTCGAAGCGGCCAGTAGCTGGCGCCGCTTTCCATGTCGTAGATGGCGGCGTGGCGATGGCTGAAAGTACCGCGGATGCAATCCTGGCCGCTCATCCGAAGCGCTGTGCCCTGGGTGACCAGGCTGGCAAAGGCCAGCGACTCGGCAGTACCCCAATCGGCGGGGGTTTCGCCGGTGGCGACTTCGCGCCTCTTTTTGACGAGCCGCCGAATCGTGCGATGCAATTTCAAATCCTCCGGCAATTCGGTGAGCTTGGTGGCCAATTTCTCGAAGGTCTGCCGGTCGATGCCGGACTCGACCATCGAGTTCGGCGATAGATCTCCGCCGCGATAGGGCTGCCAGACCCCCTGTAATGAGGCGATGGTCTTTCGCTGCGGCGACTCCCGCACGTCTCGAAACACATCGCCGTAGTGATCCATGCGCTCCTCTCGGATCTGGTCGATCTCCTCCCGGCTCAATACGGCGTCGTCCACCAATTGTTCGGCGTATCGCTCGTTCACCGGGGTGATCTCGTCGATGTGGCTGTACATAATGGGCTGTGTAAACCGCGGCTCATCACCCTCGTTGTGGCCGTATTCTCGGTAGCACACCAGATCGATGATCACGTCCTCTCCGAAGAGTTGCCGGTAGCGGATCGCCAATTTCATCACCCGCGCACAGGCCTCGGGATCGCTGGCGTTGACGTGAAAAATGGGCACTTCCAACATCTTGGCGACGTCTGTGGCATAGGTGGTCGATCGGCCCTCGTGGGGTTCGGTGGTAAACCCGATCTGGTTGTTGATGACCACGTGGATGGTGCCGCTGACGTGATAGCCGGGTACGCGGGCCAAGTTGAGGGATTCGGCGACGATTCCCTGCCCACTAAACGCGGCGTCACCGTGCAATAAAAGGGGGACCAGCCGCTTGTTGGCATCCGGTGCATCGAGCCGATCTTGTTTGGCCCGCGTGCGCCCGAGGACCACGGGGTTGACGAATTCGAGATGGCTCGGATTAAAGCACAGCGACATGTGGATATTTTTGCCCTCCTGCGTCGTATAGTCGCTGGAGTATCCCATATGGTATTTGACGTCGCTGCTGCCGATGTATTTTTCGGGCCGTTCGACTTGCTCGAACTCCGAGAGCATCGCCTCCGCCGACTTGCCCATGATGTTGTGGAGCACATTGAGTCGTCCTCGATGCGCCATACCGATGACGATCTCCTCCACACCCAGCGAGCCTCCCTCTTCGAGCAAAAAGGTCAGCATCGGAATCAGGGTGTCGCCGCCGGTGAGCGAAAATCGCTTCGCTCCCACGTATTTGGTGTGCAGGAAGTTCTCGAAGGCATCGGCGTGAATGAGCTTTTCCAAAATCAGGCGCCGATCTTCATCTCCGTCGAGTTCGGCGTAGTCGTGGCGCTCGATCTGATCGCGCAGCCAGGTGCGGGCCTGGGAGCCCGGAATATTCTGGTACTCGACGCCGATATGACCGCAGTACAATTCGCGCAGCCTGGTGATGAGTTTTTCCACCGTGACTTTTTTGGGACCGAATAGGGGCTCGTAATGAATCTGAGCCTGCATATCGTGTTTGGTGAATCCATATAGCGTTGGATCCAATTCCGGTGGTGAGGTGCGCCGATCTCGTTGCAGCGGATCGATCTGAGCGATCAGGTGGCCGTGCAACCGAAACGCCCGCACCATGGCCTCTACGCTCGCCGCAAAGCCCTTGGTTCGACCGGGCGCCCGCACCGTCGTTCCCTCCAGGGTGTCGACGAATACCGGCTCCGCTTCACTTATCGGCGTCGATGTGGAAGCGGGCTCGAAGATCGAGCGCCTTCGAAAGCGCGGCCCGTCGCCATTGGGCGGCACCCCGTCGCTGGCGGCATATTCATCGAAGACATCGTGCCAGCTCGGATCGACGGAGTCGCGATCCTCGAGGTATCGACGGTACATCTCCTCGATAAACTTGAGGTTTTCACCGGAGAAAAGACCGTCGTGATCGGTGTTTTGAGAGGGCGATGAATGCTGCGCGGAATCGTTGTCTTTCACGGTATGGACTTGGTGCTGAAAAAAAGGGAAAAAACAGACGCCCCCAACATAACGCAGGTTTTTTAGTGGTCAATAGGTGCTGTGGATCACACCCTGGTGAGTCTCCCGTTGAGGACTCCAAACTCGTGATCAGGGACCCCCTTCAAAACCCTGTATTCGCCAGTCGCTCGACGATGGTCACACCACCGCCTTGACACGTCTAAAAAAGCCGTGCTAGTCGGGCCACGGTTTAGCCTGCCCCTCCGCGTGCATGAGACCGATTTGGTACATGACGGCAACGCCCATCTTTTTGGAGTGCGAAGACGAAGACTATGATTTTCGAATCCACAGTTATGACGCTGGCGCCGATACTGGCCGTGGCCATCGATATCGATGGGACGATCCTGGTGCAGATGACGGCATTTTTGCTCACCTTGTTCATGCTTCACTTCCTGCTGTTTAAGCCCTATATGAAGACCCTGGAAGCGCGAAGTGAGAGCGTCGAGGGTTCGGAGGAGCAAGCCCATGAGATGGGCGATCAGGCGGAGTTGCTCAAGGGTAAATACGAGCGCAAAATCCGAAAAGCCCGGCGCGACGCCCAGGATATCCGTGATTCATTGCGCAAGCAGGGTCTTGCGGAACAGGCCGATATTCAGGACGAAGTGCGCCGAGAGTTGGATGCAAAGATCGCCGAACAACGGGCCGCGATCGACGAACATGTCGCACAAGCCCGCAGCGATATCGAAGAGCGCTCCGAGGGGCTTGCCGATGCCATGGTCGCCAAGCTGATCCCCAACAACGGGTGAAGGTGAGGCCAACCGAGAGGTGAAACGAGATGGCGCTGCACGCGCCGTCGACGACCGAAGTGGGAATTGAATCGATGCTACGAAGGCAGACAACAAAAACGATGTCGATGGCGCGGGTGGCCGGAATTTGTGTGGTGGCTTCAGGACTTCTCGCCGGGTGCGGACCCGTCGATGTCGCCGGGTTTCCCTGGGTCGATTTTTTCGTCGGCCTCATCAATTTCGGCATCTTCGCCTGGGTGATCATCAAATTCGGTGGTCCCTTTATTCAGGAATTCTTCGCCAATCGCCGCGAGGAATTTTTGCGCGAGATGAACGCCGCACAAGAGGCCCGCAAAGAGGCCGAGGCCCGGCTGGCGGAGTACGACGAAAAGCTCGAGGCCCTCGAACAAGAGCGCCAGGCGCTTTTGGACGAATATCACGCTCAGGGAGAGCGCGAAAAACAGCGCCTCGTCGAGACCGCCAAACGCCAGGTCGAGAAGATGCGCGACGACGCCGAATCCCTGATCGACCAGGAGGTCAAAAAGGCGGTGGCCATGCTCGAGGAACAGGCCGTCGATCTGGCCGTGCAAATGGCGGCCGAAAAGGCCACCGAAAAGCTCGACGAAAAACAGCAACAACAATTATTCGAGCGCTACGTCTCCGGACTCCAAAATTCCGAGACGACGTTGAATTGACGAGGTATCGAATCCATCGCTTCCCAGCGGAAGCGGCGGCTTCGACTCATCAGGAGTAGTCATGGCAAATGCACCGGTAGCCGGGCGATACGCTCAGGCATTGTTTGAACTGGGCATCGACAGCGATCAAGTCGAGGACCTCGGCGATGCCCTCGCAAGCTTGAGCCGAATCTTCGAGGAAAGCGCAGAGCTGCGCTCGGTGTTGCTCAATCCAGCCATCCAGTTGTCCGAGCGCCGCGACGTCATCGACGCTGTAGCCAAAAAGGCTCGGTGGCCGCAGTTGTTCCGCAACTTCGTGATGCTCTTGCTCGACAAGGATCGGTTGCGCCATATCAAAGAAATTTCCAACGCCTACGCCGTGAAGATGGACGACCGCCTGGGGCGGGCCAGGGCCCGCGTGACCAGCGCCGTCGAATTGGGCGATACCGAACTGCAGACCCTTAAAAAGCGACTCGGCGAGATCACGGGCAAGGACATCGTCGTCAGCACCGAGGTAGATGAAGCATTGATCGGTGGGGTCATCGCCCGCGTGGGCGGTACCATTTATGACGGTTCGGTGCGCACCCAATTGCAGCGAATGAAAGAAGCGATTCTAAAAGAAGTTTGACAACGACTCATCGAGGTATTTCCGAGATTGGGCGTCCACGACGCCGCTGATTTTGGACCTCGGAGCGCAAAAGGATGACGGGAAGATGGACATCAATATCGAAGAGATCAGTTCCATCATCAAAGAACAGATCGAGAACTACGACGAGCGCGTCGAAGTCAGCGAGACGGGAACGGTCATCTCCGTCGGCGACGGAATCGCTCGTGTTCACGGTCTGGAATCGGCGATGGCGGGAGAATTATTGGAATTTCCCGGTGAAGTATTCGGGATGGTACTCAACCTCGAGCAGAGCAATGTCGGGGTCGCCCTATTGGGTTCCGATATCGAGATCGTCGAGGGCGACGAAGTGCGCCGAACGGAGCGCATCGTCGACGTCCCCGTCGGCCCCGGTCTCGAGGGCCGGGTCGTCAACGCCCTGGGTCAGCCCATCGATGGAAAAGGACCCATCGAGTCCGACGAGCGCCGCCGGGTGGAGGTCAAGGCCCCCGGGATCATCCCCCGGGAAAGCGTTCACGAGCCGCTGCAGACCGGTCTCAAGGCCATCGACTCCATGGTTCCCATCGGACGGGGCCAGCGCGAATTGATCATCGGCGATCGCCAGACCGGTAAGACCGCCGTCGCCATCGACACCATCATCAACCAGCGCGATACGGACGTAAAATGCGTCTACGTCGCCATCGGTCAAAAGGAATCGACGGTCGCTCAGGTCGTCGAAAAGCTCGAAGCCCACGGGGCGATGGATTATACCACCGTGGTTTCGGCATCGGCCGCCAAGCCGGCTCCCCTTCAGTTTATGGCGCCTTATGCCGGCGTCACGATGGCCGAATATTATCGGGATAATGGTCAACATTCGCTCATCGTATACGACGATCTGTCCAAACAGGCCGTCGCCTATCGCCAGCTCTCGCTGTTGCTTCGTCGACCGCCCGGTCGCGAGGCCTATCCCGGCGATGTCTTCTACGTCCACAGCCGGTTGTTGGAGCGCGCCGCGAAGATGAGTGAGGAAGAGGGCGGCGGAAGCCTTACGGCCCTGCCGATTATCGAAACCCAGGCCGGCGACGTCTCGGCTTATATCCCCACCAATGTGATTTCCATTACGGACGGTCAGATCTTTTTGGAGACCGATTTGTTTTACGCCGGTGTTCGCCCGGCCATCAACGTCGGTATCTCCGTCAGTCGTGTCGGTGGTGACGCTCAGATTAAGGCCATGAAAAACGTGGCCGGTACGCTGCGCGTCGATCTGGCTCAGTACCGCGAGTTGGAGGCATTCAGCCAATTCGCCTCCGATCTCGACAAGACGACCCAGGCTCAGCTCGCCAAGGGAGAGCGGTTGGTGGAGATTCTCAAACAGGCCCAGTATCAACCCCTGGGTGTGGCCCAACAGGCGCTGTTGGTCTTTGCCGCCAACGCCGGGTTTTTGACCGAATTGGAGGTCAGCGACCTCGCGGAATACGAGGAGGACCTGTACTCCTTTGCCGAGAGCAAGGACGAAGAGATCTGGGACAAGATCAAAGGCGACGGAGATTTCGGCAAAAAGGCCCGCACGGACAGCCAATCGGACGTCACCGCCCAGGTCGTCGAGATCCTCGACGAGTATACGGCCAATTTTCAGGCCCGACTCGGCGATGAAGACGGAGAAGAAGCCGCCGCCGAGTGATGAGTTGTTGAGGACTCGTCGTAGTTTGCCGCATCACGTAGCTGAGCTGAGCCTGAGCCCGGCTCCGAATCCCGAGAAGACGCCGACATGCCAAATCTAAAAGACATTCGAACTCGCATCGAGTCGGTCAAAAATACACGCAAAATCACCAAAGCCATGAAGATGGTGGCGGCGGCGAAATTGCGAAAGGCCCAGGAACGCATGGAGGCGTCGCGGCCCTATTCCTATCGGATGCAGCGGTTGATCGATGGGATCGCCGGCCGCATCGACGAGGACGCCCATCCCTTGCTGGAGCGGCGCGATAATCCGGAAAAGACCCTGGTCGTCGTCGTGGCCAGCAACCGCGGATTATGCGGTGGATTCAACACCAATTTGTTTCGCGGTCTCGATCGCTTTCTCGACGAACAGCGCATCGCCGGTGAGATCCAGGAATTGGCCACCGTGGGCCGTAAGGCTCATAATCACTACAAAAAGTCTGATTACGAGATCGTGGAAAACTACGAAAACGTCATCGACGATGTCTCCTATAAAAAGGCCAAGTGGATCGCCGGCGATATCATCGAACAATTCATCGACGGGACCTACGACTCGGTCTATCTGTGCTACAACCGTTTTATCTCGGCGATCGCCAATGAATGGGTGGTCGGCCGGTTGCTGCCGCTTGCGATGGCCGTCGAATTGACGGAGGAAGATCAAGAGGAACCATCGGCCGGTGAAGATGAGCAGCAGCTTCAAGAAGACGATATCGAGGGCGAGTATATTTACGAGCCCGAGCTCGACACATTGCTCGACAAATTATTGCCCGGACACGTCCGGGCGCAGGTCATGCAAGCATTGGTGGAGTCGGAAGCCACCGAACAGGCGGCGCGGATGACGGCGATGGACAGCGCCACCAACAATGCCACCGATATGATCGAAGATCTGACCCTGCAGTACAATCGAGCGCGACAGGCCTATATCACCAAAGAGATCGTCGAGATCGTCAGCGGCGCCGAGTCACTGCAGGGATAACCAACGCCTTATGTCATTGCGGGCCGTCGATCCGTTGACGAGCCCAGATTTTGAAAGCCACAACCAAAACGAAGCAAATATCACGTCTGAATACGTTTGAAGAGGAGTTCAACCATGGCGGCAGAACCGGTCAACACCAATGAAGACTCCGACGGGGCAACCAGGGCGGGTGTCGTCCAACAGGTCACGGGCCCGGTCGTCGACGTCGCATTTCCCACCGGCGCGGTGCCGGAATTGATGTCGGCGCTGACGGTTTCCAATCCCGGTATCTCCGAGGAAGAAGACAATCTCGTCCTCGAGGTCTCCCAGCACCTCGGAGAGGGGGTGGTGCGCGCCATCTCCATGGATACCACGGACGGTCTGGTGCGGGGCATGGAAGTGCGCGACACGGGGGAACCCATCACGGTGCCCGTTGGCGAGGAGGTGCTGGGCCGGATCTTAAATGTCACCGGCGATCCCGTCGATGAACTCACCATCATGGAGCTCAATGACGGCACCATCGTGCGGGGAATCCTCAAAGAAGAGGGATCGACCTCCTACACCTTGCGGGTCCGCGACAGCGAAGACGTACATAAATTGGAGGACAAGACGGTCTCCAAGACCAACGTCAAAGAGATCCGCGAGCTCGAGAGCACCAAGCGGATGCCCATTCACCGCGAAGCGCCCACCTTTGAGGAGCAGGCCGGGGTCACCGAGGTCTTCGAGACCGGCATCAAGGTCGTCGATTTGCTCGCTCCCTACGCCCAGGGTGGAAAGGTTGGACTCTTCGGCGGCGCCGGTGTCGGAAAGACGGTGCTGATCATGGAGTTGATCAACAACGTCGCATTGGAGCACGGTGGATATTCCGTCTTCGGCGGTGTCGGCGAGCGTACTCGCGAGGGCAACGACCTGTATTTCGAGATGATGGAATCCGGCGTGCTCGGCACCAATGGAGATTGGAAAAATTCCAAAGCTGCGCTGGTGTACGGACAGATGAACGAACCTCCCGGAGCGCGTGCCCGAGTGGCACTTTCGGCCCTCACTGTCGCCGAGGACTTCCGCGACTCCCACGGGCAGGACGTGTTGTTGTTTATCGACAATATCTTCCGCTTTACTCAGGCCGGTTCCGAGGTCTCCGCCCTTCTGGGACGGATTCCCTCCGCCGTCGGTTACCAGCCCACGTTGGCTACCGAGATGGGAGAATTGCAGGAGCGCATTACGTCCACCAAAAAGGGTTCCATTACCTCGGTGCAGGCCGTCTACGTGCCCGCCGATGACCTGACGGACCCGGCGCCGGCGACCACCTTTGCCCACCTCGACGCCACCACCGTGTTGTCGCGTCAATTGGCCTCCCTCGGTATTTATCCCGCCGTCGATCCCCTGGACTCCACCAGCCAGATGCTGACGCCCGAGATCTTGGGCGAGGAACACTACGAGGTGGCCCGAAAGATTCAGGAAATCCTGCAGCGCTACAAGGAATTGCAGGACATCATCGCCATTTTGGGGATGGATGAACTCTCCGATGAGGACAAATTGACCGTGGCTCGGGCCCGAAAAATCCAGCGCTTTTTGTCTCAACCCTTCCATGTCGCCGAGCAATTTACCGGTATGCCAGGAAAATACGTCAAGCTCGAGGATACGATCGCCGGCTTTCAAGCCCTGGTCAATGGCGAGGTCGACGACCTTCCGGAACAGGCGTTTTATCTGGTCGGTACCCTCGACGAAGCGCGTGAAAAGGCCGAGAAATTGGCGGCAGAAGCGTAATCCTTTGAACGAAGCGTCAGGTATAAACCCCTGTGTGAGATCGAAAGACCCATTCTTGTTTGCACTCCAATTGTTGATTGCATCGCAATGCGTCTTTCGATTTCGTGCACCGGTGAATAAGAGGACGAAATCATGGCAGCAATGTTGGAGCTCGAAGTCGTCACCCCCGAACGCGCGGTGTTGCACGACCACGTCGATGACGTCGTTCTGCCGGGAGTGCGCGGAGAGATGGACGTTCTCCCCGGACACCTCCCCCTGTTGGCAGCTCTCGATGTCGGTCAGATGACGATCCGAAAAGATGGAGACGAGCGCAGTTTTCTCATCGACCAGGGCTACGTCGAGGTCGTCGAAGATCGGGTCACCGTATTGACCGAAGCCTGTGAAGGCGTCGAGGATATCGACATCGAACAGGCCCGCAAAATTTTGGAAGAGGCCCGCGAAGAGCTCACGGAACTCGAAGAGGTCTCCAAAGAGGAGCGAGTCGAAGAGGAATTGCTGGAAAGCCACCGCCTCGCCCTAAAGCGTCAGCGCATGCGTATGGCCTTCGCCAGTGACGGCGAAAGCGAGTGACCCGGTGACGCCGCAGGTCATTGGGGCACGCAGGCGATGAGTCGATCGCATTCCATTTTAATCTGGCAGTCCTCGAAGGCCTCGAGACAGGCGTCGATGCCGACTTCTCGGTATCCGTCGGAGCAACCCGACTTTTCCATACATCCGAAATTGGGGGCCTGACAGACCACTTGGTCATCGCATCCACTGATGGTGAAGCATCCCTCGTTATGGGAGCAGGACTCGACCACCCTGGTATCGCCGGGGCATCGGGGCTGCTCGATGCACTCCTGTTGGGGCGTCGGGGTGCAATGCAGCGTTTCATCGCAGGTTTCAACTTCTTGGCACTCCAATTGCTCGCCGATACACTCTTCGGGTTCCACGGCGTGCATGTCTTCGGGACAACCGGTGGGGGTTTGGTCGTCGCAGCGAAAGCAATCTACAGGTCCACTGCAATGTCGGTGTCGGTAGCAATCCTCGTGCTCGCAGTCCTTGATGTGGCGATCTCCGTCGGGGCATAGGGGACGGAAAATACAGAGTGCCGGCAGTTCCTTGCAGATGATATTGGCGTCGCACAGACTCAATTGAGTACACAATTCACTGTCCGTGCACTCTTCTACCTCCACCGTCCCATCCGGGCATTCCATCGGCTGGTCACAATCCAACTCCTCCAACGAGCCCGGCCGGGCGTTGTCGAATCCGGAGCCCGTACTATTATTCAGTGCTTCCGCGGGGGCGCAGAGGAGCGCAGGATCACATTCCGTCACTTCCCAGCAACCGACGAAGGCCGGACAATGCTCGACCTCCACATAGTCGTCGGGACAGCTCGCTTCACATGCCGGGGCCTGCTCGTCGTTTTGTGACAGTGGCGGCACACATGCCCAGATGGCTGCCATCAGGGCTGCCAAAGCGGCCATCACAATCGAGGATCGGACGAGCATGGAGACTCCAATGGGGGGTTATGATAAGGGGATTATTACTACGCCGTGAGCAGAAGTTGAGTGAAGCGTCTGCGCGCCGAGAGCACGTCGAAGCGGCGTTGCGGCTCGCTCGACGATGCTACATCGCATCGCCTCGTCGCCGCGCCTTGTCCGA
>SKPJ01000130.1 GCA_007119595.1 Myxococcales bacterium | reverse complement strand
TCGATGGCGACGGCCGGTTCGCGGTCCCGCAGGTCGCCGAGATGCTCGCCGAGCACGACCCGGACATCGTCGTCCTGAACGAGGTCGATCGTGGATGGCTCGGTGTGGTCATCCAGCAACTCACACCGGAATTGGCCCAGGCATTGGAACTCGATGAGGATCTCGAAGGGGTGGTGGTGTCCGATGTGCAAACCGGCAGCCCCGCTGAGGCGGCGGGACTCGAGCGTGGAGATCTGATCACCGAGATCGACGGAAATCAGGTGCGAACACCCCAGGAATTGCGAAATACCATCGGTCTTCGCTCTCCTCAGACCAATGTCGATCTGCGATTCGTGCGAAATGGCACCACGGCCAATATCGAAGTTCAGTTGGGTTCTCTTCAGAAAGCCCGTGCCGCAGCACAGGGCCAAACGGCGCCGGGAGTAGCCGAAACGGGTACCGGTGTCGATGGATTGACCCTGCAGACTCTCGACCGGGAACTTCGAAATCAGCTCGACGTTCCCGGCGCCATTCCCGGCGGAGTCGTCGTCACCGGTGTCGAACCCGGCACCGAGGCAGCTCGACTCAATCTTCGACAGGGGGATTTGATCTTGGAGGTCAATCGAAGGGCTGTAACCAACGTCGAGGAGTTCAACGCCGCCTATGATTCCGAACGGTCGCGCAACCTCTTTTTGCTCTACCGCGACGGCTCGACGATATTCATGACCCGCTGACCATCTCGATGGATTCGCGGGACAAGAAAAACGGGCGTTACTCCTCCCTGTCGGGAAGAGGACGCCCGTTTGGCATTGCCGCACACATCTGTGCGAAATATGCGGGATAGCGTTCGCTCAGGGAGTCCCATCCGTGCTCATTTCCCGCTCCAATTTTTCAAATTCACAGGCCAGGGGATCTTCGAGCAAATCGTCGACGGAAATATCGTCGGGTTTCGAATCGGCTTTGCTCAAGGGCTGTCGCTGTTGTCGATTCTCCAGTCGCCCCGCCGGCTGGCGCTTGATATGGCGAGGTGGACCGAGAACGCGCCCTTCTCCATCTTTGAAGCGACCGGTCAACAGAATCAATACGTCGATGACCCACCACACAAAAAAGCCGCCTCCCGTAAATAGCATCGCCAATCCAGTCCAGAAACGACCCGTATAAAAGCGATGAAGGCCCCAAAAACCACCCAGACAGGCAAGGGTGAAGGTGAGGATCCGATTTTTGGGGCTCTGCTCCTCAATTGGGACGAGCTGCGCGGAGTGTGGTGCCGGTACGTCGTGTCTCATAGGGGGGGCGAGTGTAGAAGAGATTTTAAAAACGCTGAGATCGCTATCGGACTTGATTCGCTTTCGTCCGTGTCCGAAAATCCACGACATGGGTCGCCATCTTCGAACGTCGCCGTTTCCGGATGCCAACTTGTTGCCGGATGCTTACGCTGTAGCATGCCTACAACACAGTCCGCCGGGCGAACCTTCCCCGGCGGGACCGCAGCTTTGACACAAGGTCAGTCATTGGACCGACGAACGCCGGTAAACGTGGCGTCCATCTCTGCGACCTCGCCATCTTCACCTTCGATCTCACCCAAAAACCAGCCATCTTCGATGACGTCGACCCAGCGATCGCTCTCCAGGTCGATCAGATGCCCACCACCACTGATGTCAAGGTCCACATCGTAGGCAAGACTATTGACGTAGATCTCGAGGGCGCTTCCCAGTGCCGAAAATGCACTGTTGCAAAAGCCCTGTACCGTCGATTCCGGAATGACGATGCCCCAGATCTCGATATCACCGATATTGCCGCATAGCAGATATTCAAAGGCCTCGTTGAGGGAATTGGCTTCCCCATCTGTGAGCGCCGGTATCAGTGTTTCATTGAGGATCTGGGTGATGAATTTCCCATAGGGAAAGTCCATGCTGTGGGGATAGATCTCGAGCTGGTCGTAGTCGTAAATCCTTCCATCCCAGGTGGACTGCAAAAATCCGTATTCCGTATCGGAACCGAGATCGATTTGAATCTCGCCACAATCGGGGGGGCTGTTCGCATCACAGTCCTGGGTCCAGTAAAAATACACGGATTGCCAGATATCGAGGCCCGAAACTTCACCTTCGGCGCCCATCTTGCGGTTGATCTTCAATAGACTCTCCACGGTCATCTCCTCGACCGTCTTCTGGAGATCCTGGGTGATGGTCTGGAAATCACTGAGAATGCCGATTTCGTCGATTTGCTCGTTGATAAAGTCGGCGACGGTGTCCTCGGCAGCCGGCGCGAAGAGTGTGGCCGCCCAACACTCGTCGGAATCCGGACCGTAATTGTCCTCGTCACAGACCCAGTCCACGGCGAGGTCCACCACGTATCCCGCCGCCGCCTGACCCGGGTCGGCAACCCATTCCAAAATGTCCAGAATTGCCGATCCGACGGGACCACTTGCCTTTAATGCTTCCGTAAAGTCCCACACGCTGGTGACCTCGTAGGTTCCCATCGGCAATAGGTCGATCAATTCGATGGGCACCACGACGTTCGTGATGTCATTGCTCACAATTGGGACATCATCGACGCAACCCGCTGCCGAGATCTGATCTTGTGGCCCATGGCCAACTGCGGTCACCGTATACGTTTCGTGGGCCTCCAGATCTTGGAATTGAACTTCTCCGTTGACGGTGCCCATAATATCTTCATCGATGAAGGGCTCCGCCGGGGTGCTGAAAGGATCGATGAGACTGCACTGGAGGCGACTGGTCTTCCAGTATCGGATCTCCACATCGGTGATCTCCATCAGATCCGTCGTCGTGTAGTCGACAAGGACCCGCATATCTCCGGGGGGGACGGTCGTGACATCGACGTAAAAGTCAACGGGATCGTCTACTTCATCATGTGCAGCGCGCACCGTGATCGCACCTTGGACAGAACCGACTCGGACGTTGTTGCTGGCTTCTCCGGCGTCATCGGAGAGGACTGTGGAGGCGTCGAGTTGCGTGGCTCCTCCCGGCGGTGAATCGATCACCGTATAGCGAATCGCCTCATCCGAGATGGGATCGCTGTCCCCATTGACGAGGCGCACGTCGAGTGAGGTCGACGTCCCGGCTGGTGCTACCAGCGATGTATCTCCCACCGCCTCCAGGTAATATACTTCCGGTTCTGGCTCCGGCTCCGGTTCCGGTTCCGGTTCCGGCTCGGGCTCCGGTTCTTCCTCCCCGTTGGTATCGAAGTCCATGTCCTCGGCATCGGCGAAGACTTCGTCGGGAGCGAATGGGGCCGGAGTATGCTCGCCCTGACCGGCGTCGGCGCAGCCAAATCCTGCGACGAATAGCAAGATCGCTACCGCACTGATGTGTCGTGAAAACATGAAATTACCCAATGAAAAAAAAGTGTTAGCCAATGTCTCGGACCATCTATTGATTGCTCGGTACCGATTTGGCCTGCTGCTAGCAGCCCGACATCGATCTCCGTCTCACTTTATACAGATTAGCAAAACACACCGCCGCGGCGAAAGATGGCACGCGCGTGAGCTGATACAATTCGTGACGTGTACGTGTAGAAGATCGTCGAGCGCTTTGCAAGAAGTATGGATTGCCCCGCAGTTCAACCGGTGTGATCCAGCCCAACGGCCGACAGAATTGGATCATATCAACAGCGTCTAGCCCGTAGATTCCGAGTGATGTTTGCGGGCTAGCACCGTGCGGAGAAACTCGCACGCTGCTAGCGCAGCAGATCGAGCAGTATTTGCAGACCTTCGTCCGGAACTTCGATGCAGCCGCCAAAGCAGTCTGGATCATCAGGATCCATCTCGGAGGGGGTAAAGCGATGCCAGATCTCTCGATGATCGTCGAGTTCTTCACCGGCCAGTGCTTGGAATGCATTGAATTCGTGCTCTCGTATCCGAGCGTGATAACCGGGGTGCCACTCGAAGTGGAAGATATCATCGTAACGAGCACCCCAGATGATGCCCAATCCCTTTGCCATCTCGCCAATTCTCTCCCATTGATGGCGATCTTCGGCGTAATTGGCGTTGGCTTCCTCCAGGGAGCGTCGATGGCGTAGGTTGAGGTCTACCGCCATTCCCAGATTGTGCCAGCTCGCCAGGCGATTTGGCTTGTCAAACCAGGCAAAGGGGCGATAGCCGGAGACGAAGACGATTTCGATTCCCTCTTTTTCCAGTAGCGCATACATCAGGCGGATGCGAGCTTGTAGTTCCGGATGAATATCTTCCAGCAATTCTCCGCGGTTCATCTCCTCCAATTCGGGAAGGCGATCGACCGGAAGATTACCGGTGTCGTGGGAGATATGCCGGGCCTCGGCGTGCGTCGGCGAGGGGGAGCTGCTGGAGCAGGACAGCGACAGGCCAACGATGGCGATGGCCGCAAGGGTCATGCGTCGTAAATGAGGGCGATACATCGTCTTTCCTATTGCCCGGAGTGCACTCGATAAATCTTGGCCGGATTCATTCAAAGAGCAGAATAACTGGTTGTAGATCCAATGCAAAAATGCATCCGACGATCGACTTGTTCAGTCATCTCTTCATATCACCGCTCATTTCGATGAGTCCGATATCCGGCAATCGATGAGCTCCACCGAGCTCTGTGCATCGACGAATAGGATGGCGTTTTGCTCAAAACGTCCTCCCATGGCGCGAGCTTCGTCTCGATTCAGTCCCCGTATCCAGAACCCACGCTCCGTAGGCCAGGAGCCGTCATCGTCGATACTCTCACCGCTTATCACTTCATATCCCGAATCCGTCAACGCCGCCCGAAGCGCGGCTCGACGGCGGTCGTTTTCTCCCACCGGAAGCTGTCGCGAGCCGGGGTTGTCAGCCGTGATATAAGCCATCGGGCCGGGCACTGGCGAACGCTGTTGGAGGCGTATTTCGACGTCTTCACTCCCCTCGCTCTTCATTCGATAGGTCGTGGTGGAATACGCTTCCCACGTAGCTGATTTTGAGTTACCAGAAGTCATCGTCTTGGCAGCGTGCGGAGAAACACCGGAGTTCCGCTTCCTTATTTGTTGAAAACGAAAATGCCGTCGGAGACATTATGTGTGGTCGTTATAGCCTGATCCATAGCGCCGAGGAAATCGCCGCCCGCTTTGATGTCGATCCACCGGTGGGGTTTTCTCCCCGGGCCAATATTGCTCCCACGCAAACGATGCCCGTAGTTCGACGTCCCGACATGGCCTCAGAACAACCACGAGAACTCGCCGAACTTCGATGGGGGCTGGTTCCATTTTGGGCAGAGAATGTCAAAATCGGGGCACGAATGATCAATGCCCGTTCTGAAACTGCAGCAACGAAACCATCTTTTCGCGCTGCTTTTCGCAAGCGGCGATGCCTGATTCCCTGCGATGGTTTCTACGAATGGGTTGAACACGACGGCAAGAAATGGCCGCTGCGCATTACGCTGGACGAACAACTCGGTGCGTTTGCCGGTCTCTGGGAGCGATGGAGCGACGATGACGGTCGGGTCGTGCAGACCTATACGATTTTGACGACCGAGGCCGCACCAATACTTCAGAAACTACATGGTCGCATGCCCGTATGGGCCGACGAAACGCACTGGGATAGTTGGTTATCCGATGACGAATGTGCAGAAGATATTTTGGCGGCCATGATCGAGGCGTTTCCCGAGCAATCCGTCGCCTATTGGCCCGTGAGTCGGGCATTGAACCGCCCCCAAAACGATGAACCGGCGCTTGTCGAAGAGATATCGGAGCAGGGACTGCCTCGAAAGATTCGCTGACACCTCGGGTAGAGGTTAGAATCGCGCGAGATTCTAATAAATAATGGAGACTCGTTCTTGACCGGGCTGGGGATTGTTACTAGATGTTACTCTTGCTGGTGGCAGACATCGTTCGGGTGTCTCGCTGCGATGAGCCGTATTTAGGGGAGCCAAATCATGGCCCAGGTGCGTCCCGCGGGGTGGATCAAAAACCAAGAGCAACAGTTGTCTGAGATCGTCGATGAACTCATCGAGCTCGATACGCTCGATGAGGTGCTGATGGCGGTGGTCGATGCACTGGTCGGTACCGTCGGCGATGGCTGTGTGGTCGATGTGTCATGGAAGTCGCACAGTGGTGAGCCATCTTCTCTGCAGTTGGCTCACGTCGATGAGGAGAAAGAACAAAACCTCCATACGCTCGTCGATGATTGGCGGGAACTTGTCGATACACCGCTGTTGTCTGTCATGTCGGAAATGGAGCAACCTTGGTTGTGGAACACCAGTCAAGGCGAGTTCACGGAACCCATGAGTTCGGGCAACGAGGATACAGGCGATCTCTTTATTCGCCTCGTCGATCGCTTGGGTATTCGTTCACTGCTCGTCGTACCGATGCACGGCCTGAACGGTTACGTGGGGGAGATGGTCCTGATGACGACCGAGGGATCCTCTCCTTGCCATGATGAGGTAGATCGCCAGATTGTCGCGCGATTTGGATCACGCCTCGATCTGGTGCTCCAGAGTCATCGCCAGCGACAGCAGCTCCGCCAGCAACGGGAGGATTACGAACAACTGCGAGCCCAATTGCAAATGAGTCGCGCCGTCGTGCAGAGTTTGAGTGAAGGCGCCGTGGCGCTGGATCGCGACGGGAAGATCATCTTTGCCAATCGCGCCGCCGGAGAGCTTTTGGAGCGACAGTCCGCCGAGGAACTGGTGGGAGAAAACTTCCATCAACTCGTACATCGAGGGCGAAGCTGCTTGGCTCAGATGGATTGCTCCATCGCTCTGGGATTGGAGTCGGGAGCAGAAATCATCTCCCAAGATGACGATTTTGCACGGTGGCAAAAAGATGGGCTGCCCGTGGTGTATACAATGACGGATTTGGCCCCCGGTGGGGAGCGGGGCATGGTGGTCTCGTTTCGCGATATGTCGAAGAATCGGGCCATGCAGGCTCAATTGCTTTCTACGGATCGAATGATCGTCGCCGGAACTCTCGCGGCCGGCTTGGCCCACGAGATCAACAATCCGCTGGCCTATGTGCGATCGAATATTCGCTTCGTTCTCCAGGCACTAAAACCGCAACAAAAACAACAATATGACGACGATGCGCACAATGATATGCCATCGGATGAGATGCTGCGCGAAGCATTACTCGATGGTATCGAGGGCGTCGAAAGAATTCAGTCTGTCGTCGCCGGAATGCAGACCTTTACTCGTACCGTCGGTGACGTAAGCATCGTGGATGTCGAAAAGTGTTTAGGCGATGCGTTGACCGTTTGTCGCGGAGAAATCACGCGCCATGCCGAGATTCTTCGCCGCGGTGAACGTCTGGAGTATGTTCGGGCCAACTCTGCCCAGATGACGCAGGTCTTCGTAAATCTACTATTGAACGCCGCAACGGCGATCGAGGAGACACAGACCTCCGGGACCATCACCATCGCGACTCGTCTCGACGCTGATAATCAGGTCGTCGAAATCAGTGACGATGGGGTGGGGATCGATGCCGACGTTCAGCGCCAGATCTTCGATCCCTTCTTCACGCAGCGCCAGGGCAGCGACGGGACCGGACTCGGGCTCTATGTCTGCAGGGCGATCCTCTCTGAGATCGGTGGGGAGATAACGGTTTTTTCCGAACCCGGTCAAGGTGCTACATTTCGCGTACTCATGCCGCGGAAGTCGGAGGATGGGAGATAGTGATGGAGAGACTCCATGGGAGTCTTTTGGGATGTTCTGGGGATCAGAAAAAAAAGAGCCCTCACCAAACTGTTGGTGAGGGCCGATGATTTAGCTTTCCGCCAGCGATCTGCGCTTCGAAAGCCGGAAATTGACGATCAAATCTGCAGAAACTCAGTCGTTGTTTTGATCGACGACTCCCCGGGCGACCTGGTCGCGCTCGATGGCCTCGAATAAGGCTCGGAAATTTCCTCCACCGAAGCCCTCATCGCCTTTTCGCTGAATCAATTCGATGAAAAATGGACCGGCTTCCGGCTGGTCATAATACAGAGCGGCTTCTTCCATGAAAATCTGAAGGAGGTATTTTTCTTCTGCGCCGTCGACAAGAATTCCGTGCTTTGCCAACACGTCGTAGTCCTCGTCAATGTCGCTGACTCCCTGCTCCTTCATCCGCCGCGGTGCGTCGTCGTAATAGGTCTGCGGAGTGTGCAGAAATTTGACGCCTCGCTCCTCCAACTCGGCAACACTTCCCACGATATCTTTCATGCCGAATGCGGCATGTTGGACACCACCGCCGCCGAAATCCTCGACGTATTTTTGAATCTGGGAGGCGTGGAAAAACGGTTTTTGCGGCTCATTGTTGGCGAATTTAATGCCGCTTTCCGCATCGTGCATCACGATTGACTTGAGACCGGAGCCGCTTTTGCGCTCCGGATCAATATCACTGGTGTGAAATTCAATATCCCAAAATTGTTCCATTCCCAATACGTCGCGAAACCAGTCTACCAGTGGCTTGAGGGTGCGCACGTTCGATGTCAGGTGATCAATATGAGTAAACTCGAATTTATTTTCGCCACCAGTGGCAATGGTTTCAAATCCGGGGGCATAGGTTTCATAGTCGTTGCGTTCGACGAAACCATAATTCAAATTGCCCATGGGGCTTGCGATCTCAAAGAAGCGATAGGTCCCGCCGCCGTCTTCGACGGTTTTGACCTCGTCGATAAACGTAGCTCCTCGCTTCTCCAAACGCTTCCAAGCCTCGTCGAGGTCTTGAACCAAAAAGTTGACTTTGCCGATGCCGGCGGGATGAAAGCGACGGTGATACGACGCCCAGGAATCATCGCGCTGCGGTTCCACACACTCAATGCGGATATCGCCCGCACTATATACTTCGGCCCGATCGCCGGTTTTGTCCTCCCACTCGGAAGTCGATCGTGCGGTCATTTTAAAATCGAGTCGTTCCAGATAGAAATTTCGGCTCCGTGCCAGGTCGAGTGTAACGAAGCGAAGGCCGTCATAGCCGGTGATACCAAGGTTTTTGATCTGCGACATCGGTTGCCTCCCGAGGTTGAGTGTATCCCCGTACTTCACGGTGTCCGAACGGTCATGGCCGTCGGACCAGACGCTCCAGCGTCACATTGGTTTGTCGGGGTTGATACGTGGTTTATCCACACAGCAAGTAGCGAAAATACAACGAGCTGTAAAGACCAAGAGGCCGTGAGATTTCAGTCGTAATCGGCGGCGAACCAATGGTGGCTTTCAAAGTACTCAAAGAGACGATCGTAGATCGTGGCTACAAGGGGGATGCCATAATCTTTGTAGGCCGATCGATCGGCGAAGAAGCGCTCCACCCGGCCGCGATGCTCGGCTCGGTATTGCAAGGCCTTGGCCAACATTTGGATGCGGTCCGACGCCTTGACGATGCGGGCCTCCACAGAAGCGGCGTCGCGGTATTCGTCATGGGCATCTTTCCAGTCTGCCAAGTGCTCCCCAAAGAGACGTTCCGTGGCCCGATTCTCCCCTTCTCGGTAGGCCTGTGTCCCCAACATCTGCTTGACCGGGCGGGGGAGGTCCGTGAGCATGGCCTCGGCGAGGTCGTGAACCAGAGCGATGCGCAGGACGCGCTCCGTATCGACCTCTTCGTCGATGTGATCGGCGAGCCACAGCGCAATTACGGTGACTACGTAGCTATGGGCGGCGATGGATTCCGGGCGCTGGACCCCACAAACCTGCCAGCCAGTCCTGGGAAACGATTCCAGGCGTTCCGTCCGGCAGATAAGGCGGAGTAGCAAATCTGCTGCCTCAGTGTTGGTGCTCATGATTGGGAGCTCGTCGAAATGGGTCCGTGATTGGTCGTTTGTAGCATACGACTCATATGATGCGATGCCTGCCGTTGCTGTATCGTGGCAACGATGGGAAATAAATATCCAAAACTCATGGAGTTCCCGGAAATGACAGCTCAATCCATCGCGGTGGTCGGGGGAAGCGGATTCGTGGGGGGCGAGGTAGTCCGACGGTTAGTGGCTGCAGGCTATGATGTACATGGCTCGTTTCGAACCGAAAAGGCTCCCCCGTGGCATGTCGACGATGTCAACTGTTCGTGGGCCCACGTCGATCTCGATCATCCGGCGACGATTGCCCCCTTTGTTCGTGATATGGCGGCAGTGGTTCACTGCGCCGGTCACGTGCCACAGCCCGGTCAGGAATTAGCCGGTGCTCGTCAAGTGGCAGTACGGCAACTGCGAAGTCTCCTCGATATCTGTCTTGCTTCAGGGGTGCGACGCGTTGTGTATGTCTCGAGTATTACCACCGCCTTGCAGCAGTTGGCTTCGTCCGAAGATGTTGACGAAACCCATCGATACGTGCCGGGATCAACCTCCAATATTCATTTCGAGGTCAAGGCTGCGATGGAGGCCGAGGTCTATCGTTATGTTGCGTCCGGACTCGATGTGGTGATCGCGCTGCCGACGGTCGTCCTCGGGCCCGGTGATCGCCGATCGTGGGCTGGACGTTTCGTGCGCTCCGTAGCAGCCGATCGGTTGCCGTTACGACCGACGGGATTGACCATCAATATTGTCGACGTACGTGATCTGGCAAAGGGAGTGGTCGCGGCATTGCAGCGTGGTCGCACGGGACGTCGTTATATTCTTGGTGGAACCGACATCGAGCTCTCGGAGTTGATCGAGGCCGTCGCCGATGTTTCGGGAAGTACACCATCTGCTATGACAATTGACGCATTGCGAGCAGCTCCCGTGATTCGCCTCGCACAGCGCGCAGTCCAGGGTGGATGGCCCGGTGCTCGCCGTGCTTCGTCGATCGCCACCATCTTCGAAATCGCGAGGCGAAGTAACGGGATTTCTCGCAAACGGGCTGCCGGGGAATTAAACGCCCCCACACGGCGCCTTCAGCACACGATTCGGGATACAGTGCAGTGGTTTTGCCGCGTCGGATACTTGGATTGGGGAAATCAGCTCCGGTGTTGGCCCCCTTCGCCCGATTCCCTCTATGGTGGTCTGGACCGGTACAGATCGTTTTGTTAGACTTGCGATGTACCCAGCAAGGGCCGAGGTCGAGGTTGAGTCGATGTCACCGATTCAGCACTGCGAATCGAGTGTCGATACAAGATGTGGCGTCAGTGGGTTTGATTGTCTCGACAAAAGTGTCCACGAGTTCTGGGAACGGTACAAAATTTACAGAGTTTAGGTAGCGCGATCGAGGCACCGAATTGAGTTGATAGCCTGTGACACTTCGGTATCTCAGCACGATTAATTGGAAAGTGATTTTCGTCCACATTGGGGCAGCATTCGGCGAGGAGAAATCAGAATGGCCAGAAAAAAGCTATTAATCGCGGCGGTGGTCGTCGGACTTATCGCGGCATCGCTGGTGTATATGCACGGTCAAAAGGTGCAAGAGGAGAAGGACCAACTCGTCGCTGACTCCGTGGACGTGGTCGTCGCTGCGACGGATGTTCCGTCCGGGAGCAGCCTCGATGAGCAGAACGTGACCACCCAATCGGTGCCGCAGCGGTTTCTTCCGGCCAACCCGCTGATGGCGAGTGACATCAATATCTATCTGGGCCAGACCGTATCCCAGGATATCGAGGCGGGATCGATGATCCTGACCAGTGATTTTGCGGTATCTGATGGTGCTCGCACCCTGGCGGGGCGCGTCCCAACACATGAGCGGGCGATGACGCTTTCCGTCGATGCCATCTCTGGTGTCGGGGGAATGCTTCAGGCCGGAGATCGGGTCGACATATTGGGAACCTTTCCAGTGGGGCGTCAGGACGAATTGATTCCCGAGGCCTCCGGTGGCGAAAGTATCGGATATGTGACCATGAGCCTGCTGCAAAATGTCACCTTGCTCGCCGTTGGCCAACAACTCTCGGATCACGCTCGGGGAGGCGAGCGCCGTGTGGGGTCGGGCTATAGTCACGTCACCATGGCGATGACGCCCGATGAAGCGGAGTTGATGGTCATCGCTCAAACCCGCGGCGATCTGACATTATTGCTCCGTAATCGAGAGGATCTCGATACGGTTCCCGTCACCCGGCGCACGCTGCGGGAGGTGCTGGAGGAATTGGACGTCATCAATCGCGAACGTACAGAGCGTGTCGTGCAAGGACCGCCTCCCTGTCCTCCGGGCCAGAGCCGCCAGGCCAACGGCGAGTGCCAACGAGATCTGGAGATCATTCGCTGATCAAATCATCGTAATGGAGTTGCAAGCGGTGGCGGTCCCCGACTTTTCGGGGACCGCTTTTTTATGCCCTTTGAGCAGGCGACTGAAACTGAGGTTTCCCCATTGCGTTTTTTGTGGAATCGTATGACACTGCGGGCGTAAGTGCAGTAACCAAAGAACGCAGCTCAATTCCGCCGGCGCGTGAGTCGGAGGAAATCTATTTTCGCAATGCAGGGCATTACAGAAGTTGTTGTAAGGAGAAGCATGAGACGGCTTAGTAAGATAGTTATTTTGTTGGGCGTCCTCTGTTTGATCGCTCCCACACTGTTAGTTCCAGCGCCTGCGCAGGCGTTAGACACCACTCAGGAGCCCGATCACGAATTTACCATTGCCGTCGGTGAAACACTGACATTCAGTGGACGAAACGTCCATCGAATCGTCCATGGAGATGTAAATGTCGCCGAAGCGGAATCCACCAGCGATCGGCGATTTATATTCGTCCAGGGCAATAGTCCGGGAACCACGACGATCGTCTTTTTTACTGGAGGCGATGAGCAACAGACCCTATTGGTTCGCGTCGTCGGTGTGAATCCGACCTCACTTGCCGAGGAGGTCCGGGAAGTACTTGGAGAGGGCGCAGGCGTTGATATTCGAGTGGTCAAGGGACGAGTGCTCATCGAAGGGGAAGTATCGAGCCAGATCTTTCAGCAAAAGATCGATCGGCTCACCGAATTGTATCCCAACCAGGTGCTCAACTTTGCAACCTATCGCGAAGCCTTCGTCGAGGGCGCACGAATGGTGGCGATGGATGTATATTTCATACAATTAGCCACCACCAGACAGGACAGTCTTGGGGTGCGATGGAATCAATTTATCGGGGGTAATGTCACCGCAGGTACCGGCGATGTACCCCTTTACTACGAGGCCGGTGACCTGGGCCCCGGGGTCTTGCCCGGAGGAGATAATATCCAGCCACCGCGACCGATGGCGCTGACTGGTGGTGAGGGCATGACGTCCTATTCCTCACTGGTGGGCAATCTGAACTTTGCTCTCGATCTGTTGGTCGAACAGGGAATGATCAAGACCGTTCAGCAGGCAACGCTGGTGACGGAAGCCGGTACAGAGGCGGAGTACCTTTCCGGGGGAACCCTGTTGATTCCGATTACCACGCAGACCACACAGGGGTTTCAGGAGCGTCCCTTTGGCCTGGAATTGGTGATTCGGCCCATCTTGGACTTTGAAAATCGGGTCAAACTCGAGGTCAATTTAAGCTATAGTGAGGTGGACTTTGCTCTCGGCGTCGAGGGGATGCCCGGACTTCGCACCAACGACATTACGAGTACGGTCAATATGAAAGAAGGTCAGTCGGTCTTGATCAGTGCCCAGGAAAACATCGATAATACATCTACGGAGCGGGGGATCGCTATGTTGCAACAAATCCCGATTTTGGGATGGGCGTTCAAGAGCCGCAGTTATATCAGCGAGGAGCTGAACAACGCATTGTTCATTACTCCGCGGGTTTACGAGCCGGGTTCACAGCGTCATCGAACCATGATTCGAGGAGTCTTTACCGATCTCCTCGACGCCGGTGCTCACGCCGATGATCTACCGGAGCTCGAGGACGCCGACTGATGAGGGTTGAGGCAAGACGATGAAGCAGATTCGAGTTCTCGACAATCGAGGCCAGGAGTATCTCTTCCCACTGGAGCAGCCAGTGATGGAGGTGACACTTGGTCGCAGTCAGGACAATGACATCGTCTTGAGCAGCAAAACGGTCAGCCGACGCCACGCCATCATCAAGGTGATGCGGGACCGAGTCCTTCTGGTCAATCAATCGGCCAACGGCGTTTTCGTCAACGGCGAGCGAATCGATCGGGTGCGGGAATTGAGGCTCGGTGAATTTGCCACCATCGAGCCTTATCGGTTTTGCATCGAACCCGCCAACGGTGCACCATCTCACCCCGGAGGGGGAGCCAATGGGCGTCGACCCCGAGGACCGGGCCGCAACGGAGGAACAGGTCGGGCGATGGCTTCCGGTCAGCCCGGCGCAGGCGGCGTCGCCGAGGCGCAAACCCGACGTCCACCGCCAGGACAGACCTCACAGCGTAAGGCGCGCAACGTCTCCGCCAAGGATGTGGTTCCCGATTCGGTCGAGGAATTGCTCGGCGATTTGGCGCCGAAGGTCGATTATGAGGAGCCTCGGGTCAATCTGCTCGGCAAAGATGCGGTCATCCATGAGTACGACGTGCGCCAGGCGCTGGTCCGCTTTAAGTCCTCATTGCACGATGAACTCAAAGAGCGGCTCGACCTGCACAGCTTTCAGATCACCGATTATAGCTCGCCGCGGGTCGTCCGGCAGGTCTCCGAGAAATTAAAGCTGCTTTTGCAGCGCCACAGCCAGGATATTCCGAGCCCATATACGGCCGACGATGTCTTCAAGGAATTGATGGACGAGGT
>SKPJ01000324.1 GCA_007119595.1 Myxococcales bacterium | reverse complement strand
TCCATGCCATCGGGGCCGCGTGCACAGACGTCGGCGATCTGATTGCCGTCGATGTCGGTATGGCCGCCGTGATCTCGGAGATGGGCCTGGTATAACAACTCATCGAAGCTCCGATCGCAGGAACCCGGCATCTGCGACAACCCGGTCGCCGAACCGGCGAAGATTCCCCAACTGTTGGGGACCGAGCGCGGCGAACCACCAGAGGGGGAATTGATGGTGCCCTGGCCGTCGACCCACATCTGCGACGAACCCCCACCGTCGAGGTTGATCGCCATATGGGCGCCGAGTTGATGCATCAGATCGGCGAGCTCCGTTCCGTACATACCTGCCGAGCTGCTGGAGCGCCCATCGACGACGACGAGCAAAAAGGTATTGCGATCTTCTGTAAGCCCCATCGCCGTCCGCGGATGGCGATCGCGCATATCACTGCGATCGGGGAAACAAGAACTCGCCGTCGGCGAAGAGCATTCGATGGGGGATCCCTCCACAACCAATTGCGGAAATCCGCTGACTAGCGCCTCCGTGCCCTCCGGTATCGACTGGGTAAATGACTTCGGACTCCAGCCCTGGTCGGCGCCGAAATCCTCCCACCGATCCTTGATCCACTCCGTATTTGAATATTCGACGAAATCCTCGCCAAAGGCGATCCACCCGTAGCGCTCGTAGAACCACGAACCGCTGTGTATATCGTCCCTGCCGGTCTGCACCACCGGCCACCTCTGGCCTCCGCCGGCGGCGTCACCGTAGACGTGAAGTCCGTTGTCTCCCCAGGAAAAAAAGTCCCCATTGACCGCGAGCTGCGCCCCCTGTGACGATGCCCACTGGCCGCTGGTCTGGTTGGCGTTCGATGCCGACGCGTCGACGTGAACGTAGTCGTTGCACAGCGAAATATATGCCGCGTAGAAATCCGTATTCGGTGAACTGGTCCGACCCTCCACAATCTGCACCCCGGGATGGGGTTCCGATTCCGACTGGGAGGTAATCGTCACCGCCGACGCCGTCGTCGGCACCGCCGGCGCCGCGAGCCATACCGCTGCCAATAAGCACCACAACCATCGAATCTTCATCTGCACTCCTGTCACGCCGAACAAATTGGCCTTCGGCAAATGGTAGTGGGCCATCGACGCCGGGCAAAGCCCAGCCAAGAACTTGCCGCTCGCCTACTATTATGGTTCATTATTGAATTGGGAAGCGACGCCATATCAAGATCGAGCGTGATCCACGTTGATCGGTAGCTGTGGCTCCGAATCCCCCGTAACGTCATCGACATCTCGACTTCTGCTCCCCCAGTGGGGGAGCTCCGCGAGCGAAGCGAGTGGTGAGGGGGCACCGGAGAAGCTACCGAGCACAACGCTTGCCCGCTGCCCCCTCCGACGAACGCTGTACAGCGCGTTCGCCACCTCCCCCACAGGGGAGACGACATTCGAGGTTCGATGAAACGCCAGAGGTTGGCGTTGGTGAACTCAACCGAGTACCGCTGATCACACCCATCCAAATCGGGGGCATTGTCGTCCCCTGTGATATCGCAATATCTGAGGAGATCATGGACGGATTCGATCTCAAGGCATTCCAACGGGCATTGCACCACCTGTCCAATGACGAACGTATCAATCCTGCAACCCGTGAAGCGGTCCTAACACTGCGCGAATCCCTGCCCGACGATGTGGAGATCGCCGGCGACGCAACTCTGGACGCTGGCGACGATTCATCGGGGCTGTGGGAAACACTGACGGACACCGGCGATGGCAGTGCCGATATGATGCAAAGTGCCGGTCGGGTGCCGACGCGGGCAAAGACTCCTCCCCCCAGCGATGCTGCCGCCGGCGACAATCCCTTTCGCGACTTGCCGCATCGTCGCCGGGCGACGACCAATCCATCGATTCCAACGGGTACGCAATTGGACCGCTTCGTCAACCTCGGCCTTGTCGGCAAGGGTGGCATGGGCGAGGTCTATCGCGTTCTCGATCCAGCGTTAAAACGCCGCATGGTCCTCAAAGTCCTGCGCAGTGACCAGCAAGATGATGAAGTCGCGGTGGCCCGCTTTTTGGAGGAAGCCCGGATCACGGCACAACTTCATCATCCCGGGATCGTGCCGGTCCACGAGTTGGGCGTACTGGAAGATGGACGCCTCTTTTTTACGATGCGTGAGGTCCGAGGTCGGACGCTCAAGGAAGTCATCGCCGAAACCCACGAGGCCTACGAGGCCTGCGAACCGGATGAACGGGATTGGCATACCCATTTCCAGGCCCTGATTGACGTTTTTTTTCGCGCCTGCGAGCCCGTGGCCTACGCCCATGCTCAGGGCATCATCCATCGCGACCTCAAACCATCCAATATCATGGTCGGAGACTTCGGTGAGGTCCAGATTTTGGACTGGGGATTGGCCAAGGCAGTGGGGTCCACCGAGATGTACCGGGAAACGGAGTCGCTGGACCTCGCCGATCTTCAGGCGTCGACCTCAACACTCGATACCCGCCGGGGAAGTATTATGGGCACCCCGACATTTATGTCTCCCGAACAGGCCCGTGGGGAACACGATACCCTCGGCCCCCGGGCCGATGTCTATTCGCTGGGGACTATTTTGTTCATGGTCCTCGATGGAGAGACCCCGTTTACCGGCGTCAACGCGGCGACGATCTTATTTCAAGTCGTCGATGGCGTCGGTCGTCCTCCGGGAACCGAGTTGGGCACACCATCGGATCTCGTCGAGCTATGCCTGACAGCCATGTCCGTGGAAGCCGAAGACCGCCCCGGCGACGCCGCTGAATTCGCCGAGGCCATCTCCAATTGGAGAGATGGCTCCAATCGCAGAAAGAAGGCCCAGCAACTCATCGAGACAGCTGACGAACACATGCCTCATTACCGGGAACTCGTTGAACAAGCGCAGCAACTTCGCACCCGCTCGCGGCGAATGCTGCGTGAGATTCCCTCCGTGGCACCGATCGCTGAAAAGCGTCCAGCATGGTCGCTGCAGGAAGAGGCAGAATTGTTAGAGCGTGAAGCGAGCACCCATCGAGCCCGGGCGATTCAATGTTTGGACACCGCACTGACGCATGTGCCGGAATTTGAACCGGCCCACGATCGGCTGGCTACCATTTACCGACGCGATCACGCGGAAGCGGAACGCCGACGGGATCTGAGCACAGCCGATTCACTCGAGGTTTTCATCCGAGCTCACAACACCGGCAGATTCGACGACTACCTCGCCGGCGACGGTCGACTCAGTCTGCGCACCAGTCCTCCCGGTGCCCGGGTAAATATCTCGCGCTACGTCCACCAAGATCGCCGCCTTGTCTCCAGCCTCGAGCGCTTCCTCGGTCACACTCCGATCATCGACGAGGAATTGCCCATGGGCAGTTATCACATCGAGATCCAGGCCTCGGGGCGGGCGACGGTCAATTATCCCGTATTCATCGGGCGGCAGGCCACCTGGAGCGGCAGCCCCGACGGCGATGACGCAGTATTTCACGTAGATCTTCCCTTCTCCGATGAATTGGCCGAAGACGACGTCTACGTGCCGGGGAGCAATTTTTGGCGTGGCGGCGACGAGCGTGCCACCGACGGCCCCCCTCGATCGATACGGTGGGTCGACCCCTTCGTCATTAAGAAATTCCCGGTGACCCATCGGCAATACTTGAAATTTCTCAACGACCTCGTGGCCCGAGACGAAAACGACAAGGCCGATCGATATTGTCCGCGCAACGCCGGAAATGTCGGCGTTCACAGAAAACAATCCATCTATCACCGCGACGCCAATGGCGTCTTTGTGCCGAAGGCCGATGCCGAGGAATTTCTCGACCTTCCGGTCAACCTCGTGGACTGGTACAGCGCCCGGGCCTACGCGCGGTGGGTCGCCACCAGCACCGGCCTTCCCTGGCGCCTTCCCTCCTCCGACGAATGGGAGAAAGCGGCACGGGGAGTGGACGGCCGCTTTTTCCCCTGGGGCGACAAATTAGACCCCACCTTGTGTCGTATGCTTCACAGCGCCCGTACCGATCCCGGACCGGTAGCAAACGACACCTATCCCGCAGACGAAAGCCCCTACGGTATGCGCGGGGCTGCCGGCAATATCCGGGACTGGTGTCTGCCCAATAAACTCGATGAACGCGGAGATATCTCAGACGAGACGCTGGTACCTTTTCGCGGTGGATGCTGGTTTTCGACGTCCGAGATGTTCCGACTCGCCGGCCGGGGATTCAAACCCACCGTCGCTCGCTCGGCAGG
>SKPJ01000292.1 GCA_007119595.1 Myxococcales bacterium | reverse complement strand
GGTCGATGGTGATTATGGGGGCTGGAAAGTCGGGCATGTTGTGTGCGGCGGCAGCCCGGGAGGCCGGCGATGCCCAATTGCGTATCTTGGGCCTCGACCGGGATGAGGATGGACTGGAGCAGCTTTCGGACGCCGGGTTCTTTGACGACCATCGCGTAGTCGATGCCCGGCGGCCCGTGCAAGTACTGGAGGCCGTGGAGTCCATGACGGACTCCGAGCCCGTCGATGTGGTCATCAATACCTGCAATGTGGACGCCACGGAGATGTCGGCGATTTTGCCGGTTCGGCAGCGGGGAACGGTGTATTTTTTCAATATGGCCACCAATTTTTCGCGGGCAGCCCTGGGATGCGAGGGCGTGGGCCGCGACGTTCGTTTGTTGATCGGAAACGGCTATGTCGAAGGCCATGCAGAATTGACCCTCGATCTGGTCCGGAACTACGGAATGATTCGCCGGCGATTGCAGGCGATTGTCGGGAGCTGAACGAAGGGGATAGGCGAGCCGGCTTGCTTGCGTTGCAGTGGTGCTCCGTGCAGACTGTCGCCCCCCTGTTTGGGGTTTTTGTGGAGTAAATCGGCCAGGCAAATCGTTTTGAGATTGATGTCGGCCTTCGCGAGGAGGTCTCTTCGTCATTACTGGCCATCCGACGAGAGAAAAACTGCTATGAAAACAACTGATGCCGACAGCAAAGTTCGCTGTTCCTTTTGTGGCAAAGAGGCCCGGGACGTAACGAAACTCATCGCCGGGCCCAAGGTCCATATCTGCGATGAGTGCGTCTCACTGTGTCGTGAGATCATTGAGGAGGATCGCCAGCGGGAGCCGGAACGCCAAAAAGAACTCGATGAGATGCGTCCCACCCAGATCAAAGCCTATCTCGACGAACATATCGTGGGCCAACAGCGGCCCAAGCGGGCGCTGTCGGTGGCAGTCTACAATCACTACAAGCGCATTAAGGCCCCGGAGTTGGTGGCGGAAGACAAGATCGAGTTTACCGAGGAGGACAAAGAGGTCGAGTTGACCAAGGGCAATATCCTTTTGATCGGCCCCACGGGCTGCGGAAAAACGCTGATGGCCCGGACGCTGGCCAAGAAGCTCGATGTGCCATTTACTATCTCGGACGCCACGAGTTTGACCGAGGCCGGGTATGTCGGCGAGGACGTCGAAAATGTGATCAAAAATCTGTGGCTCGCCGCCGATCGTGATGTAGAGCGCGCCAGTCGGGGCATCGTGTGCATCGACGAGATCGACAAGGTCGGTCGCCGCGGTGACAGTCCGGCGTCGACGCGAGACGTCGGCGGCGAAGGGGTTCAGCAGGCCCTGTTGAAGATGGTGGAATCGAGCAACGTCATGATCACTCCCGAGGGCTCGCGAAACAGGCCTCAGCAGGAGTTTATACAGGTCGATACCGAGAATATTCTCTTTATCTGTAGCGGCTCCTTTCAGGGCCTGACCGAGATCATCGCCCGGCGCATTGGCAAGAGTCAGATGGGGTTTGGCGCCGACTTTACGGAGAAAAAAGAGGAGCTCAACGATCTGTTGCCCCACGTCCGTCCGGAGGATGTGGTCAAATACGGAATGATCCCCGAGTTCGTGGGTCGTTTCCCGGTGATCGTCGCCTTCGATGAGCTCGACGAGGATATGTTGGTCAAGATCTTGTGGCAGCCCAAGAACAGCCTGGTCAAGCAATACAAAAAGCTCTTTGAATTGGAGGATGTAAAACTCCGCTTCAACGAAGAGGCGATGGTCGCCATCGTGCGCGAGGCGATCGAGCGCAAGACTGGAGCCCGTGGGCTCCGCGCGATTCTGGAAGAGGTGATGCTCGACATCATGTACGAGCTTCCGAGCCTCGAGAATGTGCGGGAGTGCATTATCACCGAAGAGAGCGTTATCAATCGCGAAAAACCGATGCTGGTCTACGAAAAGCAATCGGCCTGAGCACCCATCAAGATCTCAATTTGACGGGAAAGAATGCCAACATCACCACTGCAACCGTGGTGTGAGACAGACGAGTCAGTATCAATGATTGAACCGGCAGCCCATAGTCAGCGCGTTCACGTACTCCCGGGGAGTTTGTACACCGGATTACGGCAATATGCCTGTGACGGAGCGGTGCTGGAGATGCGTATCGAGGGAACACCGGAGCAACCGCGGGTGATTGCCTGTCAGATTTTGGAGCTTCACGACATCAACGTCGGTCAGCGACGCACCCGCCACGACGTAGGAGCCTTTTTGCGGCGATGTCTCAAACGCATTCAGCGCGATGGCCTGATCGTCATCATGGGGCCCCAGGTATTGGCGATTCCGGCGGATCGAATCTCCGTGGATAAGATCCGTTTTCAGCAATTTTGCTCCAAAAGCCAGACCGAGGGACCCTTCACGTCCGTGAATGTCGAGATTTGAAAACCCTCATTTTCTCTCTTCCCTTTCATTGTTGTATCCCATCCACTGCGGACCACAGCCATGTCCGAAGCAAACCAATATCTCGTCGGTAGTGTGGACCGAATCGGCGAGCAACTCGATCGACAAAGCGTATACGCTCCAGCTCTGTTGGTATTGGCCAACGACCAGGTGCCCGATGATGCTCGAGAGTACGTCGATCGCATTCTGGACGGTGAGGGGATTTTTTGGGATCTACCACCGATGGCGACGGAGTCGTGGAAGGTCTACGCCGGACTGGGCGGGTTCTACGCCCAATTGCTGCGGCTATTATGCCGAGACCTGATGATCGACGTGTGGTCGGGATGGCGGCGCTCGCAGTGGATCAGTTGTGACTGGCATCCGCTGACTCGTGATTTTGGATGGAAGATCGCCTGCCGGCCCCTTCAGGGGGTGGTATTTCGGCGTAAGCGCCCGGAAATGCCAGAGGCGATGCGCTACTTCGCCAGTTGGCCTCACGGTTGGTTACGCCTGGAGGAATGCCGTGAATATGCCCCCTATCTTCGCCGATCGCTTTGCGAGTTGGCGATCGAGATCGGCATCGAATGGGATGTGGAAACTCTGGACGAGCGGCTGAGCAGACCCGAAGAGATGGGCCGGGACGCCCGTTTTGAGCTCAACAATTTGTGCGCCGGTCGCTCCGACCGCAGCGTCTGGCAGTTTCAGCGCGGCCTGGCCCTCTTTGAGGCGATGCGTCGAGCCATCGACAAGGAAAAAGATCTCATCTCGGTGGGATATTAGAGGCCTCCTCATCTAACGGAAGCCCACGTCTGAGTCAGGTGATGAGGTGTTCAACACTACGCATTGATTTTCGAAACAATGGCTTGCAGGTCGCAGGTGCCGGGATGATGGTTGAAGCCAATGACCAGTGGTGAAGGTTCAACGGCAAGACCCTGAAAATGGCCGTTAGAATAAAAAAGACACCGGGAGAGGCCAAAGGTGGTCGGGAACCCTGGCCAATCCGGTGTCTTGTAGAGTCCTCGCAAACCACTCTTAACAGAGCTATCACGACGACTCATTGGTGAACCGCGCGCTGCGGTTCAAATGGGCAATTCTATTGGAAGCATATTTGCACGATCCTGGTCTTAGTATCTCGTACGCACCTGCGTGAAAGTTGCGAGCAGAACGGATATTCAAGTCTTATGCCAGGGAGCGGGAAAAAGGGGAATAAGCCCCATAAAGGCCCGAACTCCCCGTTGTATCAACGTGCTCATCGTATTGCGCGACAATTGGCCACAGAGTGGTGTCCCGGTCAAATGAATGTGGAATGCGTCGCTATCGTCGACATGTTGCATTTTTCAACAGTTGGAGGTGAACTCAAGTAGGCCGGTGGAAGTTGACGGGAAGCAATGGGGTTGTGGCCGAAGTGATTGTCATCTGCTGGGTGTTCTGTTCGACGAACCAAGCCAAGTGGAAATTCGCCGCTTTCAATGAGGCGACAAATCGATGCGATTGACCTTTAAAATAACGCTGTTCTTTATCGGCGGGATCTGCGTGATCATGGCCTGGCACGGGCTATCGAATGTAGATCGGGAGTCCGAACTCTTTGAAACCCAGATGCGTCGAGACCACTATGCGATCGCTCAACCGCTGGCGGTGATGAGCGGGCGGGCGTGGGATGAATTCGGTGAAACCTTTGCCCATGAGTTGATCGCCAGTTCCAACGAAGCTGACGAGCGGGTCCGCATACGCTGGGTGTGGACCGATGCGCGGAGCCCGGAGCGGATTCGGCCGGAGGCGCCCGATGAAACGGGCGCGAAGTTGGCGCGGGGTATGGCGGTGAGTTGGAT
>SKPJ01000033.1 GCA_007119595.1 Myxococcales bacterium | reverse complement strand
GTATAACAGGCCCGGTATGGCAACGCCGGCCACCGTGATCAACGCCGCAGCTCCGTAGGCGACCCACAGAAGTCCGTAGTTTTTCTGCTCCGTCAGATCGTAGGCGGCGTGGAGATAGGCGGCGACAATAAAAGCGCCGATGGCCGACATCCGCAATCCGAACTCCGACGCCGTCGTCGACGGTGAAAAGGCGAGCAACAAATTCGACGACCACAACGCGATCGCCCCGCAATACGCTGCCAACCCCCACAGACCGCGATGGCGCAGCACGACCGTAAAAAACAGAAGTAGCGAAATCGCCACGACGGGAATCAAACTATAGATGTACAGCGTAGTCATGACAGGAGCATAGTGTGACGCGGGGAGGGTGCCAACGATCGCCATGGTGATTCAGACAACCAACAACCCCTCCGTGAGTCCGTCGATCGTGGAGGCAATATCCTGGATATTCTGCGCAATCTCATCTTCTGGCTGCTCTGCAAATTGCAGTAATAGAATCTGAGAATTCATCTCCTCCATCTTCAATAACGCCCGCTGTAAATCACGCCGCGCCCGACGTCGCATCTTCTGCAATCGATCGATATTGCGCAGCCGGGAGCGAACGCTTTCCACACGTTCGTCGGTATTGTCGACATTCGGATCCTCGAGTAATGCCTCCAAGGCACGCTCGGCATCGTCTTCGTCAAACTCGGAGCTCTCCAAGAGTGCATCCATCTCGGCGATACGCTCATCCATTCGCTCCAATGAGGTCGATAGATTTTGTACGCTCTCCATCTGTGGACCGAGTAGTTCCTCGGCGATACCACCGACGCGGTCGAGAGCCGCCAATAGTTGCGCCGAGCAACGGCGAATCTGGGGATCCGCGACGTCCCGGCACAGCCCTGGAGTCGATGCTCGGTCGTCCTCCGGTGCTCGATCCCCCTTTTCGACTGCACCTCCGAAGATAATCGGTGCAAAAAACGGCCAACAAATGGTGTGAACGACGAATAGTCCCGCCCTGGTCAAGCTCATCGGAGTGCGACGCATCAACGCCAGCGAAGCGGCGACGGCGAGGCCGATGAGCGTGTAGATGACGCCTGTTTCAAAAATCCCCATGATCCTTCCTCCATTGGCACGCAAAGCAATTGAGTACGACGAGTTTCTTATAGGATGCCCGACAAGTATTGGCCGGTTCGATACATGGCGACGGGAGCGACACAGATCATGACGGCTCCCCAGCAAAGCACGAGGCGCAATACCACATCTCCGCGACGTGGATGGGTAATGGGTAGCCGCTCCACCAGGCGCCGAAAGCTTCGATAAATCGAGATGAGCCCCGCAAATCCGACGATGAATGGCAGTATCAGTCCGGCGGCGAGCACCACATGAATATCCGTGGACAGATTCCCGATTCCCAAAAACGGTGTCAGTCCCCAGGCGACGTAGAATGGAAGAATCCCCAACAAGATGATGGACGTGCGGGCCTGTACACGTAGCGATTGTGCCGTAATGAGACGAAACGAGGCATCAAGCCCCGACAGTTGGGTGTAGAAATAAAAGCTGGGTAGACAGATGGCGATGGCCGACAAAAAACCGCCGGCCAACGTGGGCGGCATCCAGAGGACCGGATTGCCGGACAATCTCAAGTCGAGGACGCCCGTAGACAGGCCGGCCTGCATGATCATGCCCAACGCCACTCCGTATAATAACAATCCCAGCACAGCCAGGCCGAGCAACTTTTGTATCGTCCCCGTCAGTTGAGAGTGGTCGCAGACCATATCATCGACGATATGGTCGTCACGAAGCATGGCGTCGAAAAAATCACCTCCTGCCCTTTGTTTCGACGAGGCCGAAGTGCTTTGAGCATTCTCGGTCTCGATCTGATTTTGCGAGCATAGCTCATCGAATGTGGCTTCCATAAAATCTCCTTTTTATTGCCCCGTGGATTTGCAGACACGAGATGCGAAAAATCAAAACTCAAAGATGCCGAAGAGCCAAAACAGTTGGGCGCCGATGGCCGTCAGGAGCATCAGCCAGACGAAGGGGTATGTATTGGAGCGCGTGGGCTCCAGGGTTTTCATCACCCGCAAAAAGACATCGCTCATCCAGAAACTAACCCCAGCAAATACGACGAGATTGACCGCCCAATGAACGATGACAAAGGGCATGGCCAGCGAGAAAAACCAGGTGATGGGAATGCTGGCCAGCATGGCGGCGGCACCGAAGCTAACCGTGATGGACGCGGCCAATGTGGTCGTCGTGAAATCGAGGCGCGATCCGAGCAGCGAGTGGACGATATACAGCGCCGGAAATGCCAGCATCCAGGCCAGTCCGGCGGCCAGCGGAAAGAGCAATGCCCCCTCCGCCATCCCGGCTAGGCCGCGGTGCATATGCATGACCATTCCATAGGCAACGGTGCCCAATACGGCGTTGAATAACAGGACCAAGAAGACCGTACCCGGCGGGCTGTCGACTCCGTTCTCGAGCCGGTCACGCCAGCGCCGGGCCAGTGATTCGGGGCGTCGAATCGCTCGACCCACTTCTCGGATTGACTGTCGAAGGGCAATGGAAGTCATAGATCCTCCTTGGGTAAATTGCGCCGCGCTACGTACGCATCAGCGAAACGACCTACAATGGCGGTCGTCCGGTTCACCCAGGGAGTACTTCAAGTCTCATACCAACACAGCCACACCCCCAAACCCCTTTCATTTCAACAGCTTGCGAATCACGGAGAATAGATCAGACCAGTAAGTCCCGAAGAAATCGTCAACGAAGTTGACAGTTGGTGTGGAGTAGTTGGGCAAAACGAAGAAAGCCGGCGAGGACCGTTTGGCCCGTCGCCGGCTTTCTTCATTATTCCGATCAGCAAAAAACTGACCGTGTATCCTGTTCAGTGGCTTCGATTACTGAACATCAAAGTGGAGCGACCATTCATTGAGATGTCCCGTATCGGCAGGCGCGGTGTCATAAACGTGAAGATTCCAGGTCCCCTCGGCATCCATGCCGTCGAAACCCTCCAGAACTTCGCCGTCAATCACCAGGTCATCCTCCCAGGGAACCTCTGCATCTGCTCCATCGTAGACGGTGACGATAAATCGGCTACTTTCTTCTTTGCTGAGCTCAACGACCAAGTCTCCTCGATAGGTATGCTGGATATCGAGGTCGATGGCGAGACGCTCAATTTCACCGCTATCGGTGACCTCAAGCGATGAGCTAACTCCGTCGGGGTCGGCATCTGGAATGGCCAGGCGCTCGTTACTGGTGACCGTAAACTCGTGAAGCGATTCCGGCTCTTCTTCCCCGGCGCGACTCATGCGCACCAATTCGCGAACTTCGTGCAGATCCACGTAGGGGCTTCCGCTAACCGGCCGGGTGGCCATCCACAAAAAGTCGGGGTGGCTCGTAATCGAACGCCCTGCCCACTCACCACCGATGATCTCTCCATCGGCGTCCATCTCCAGGATGTAGTGATAGTGGTCGGTTCGGATATACCGATCGATGATGTCTACGGTGTTATGCGGCAGAGCATTGGATTCGACGAGATAATCCACGGCGATCTTAACCTCGGCGAAGCGCTCGGCATTTTCGTTATACTGGTAAATATTGGCGGTGTACTCAAAGCCGTCGACGTAGTCCTCTACTCGTGCATAATGCAAAATCGCTTCGATCGAGCGAGGACCGATACCGTATACGCTGCGGACATCCTCAAGGGTTTCGAACTCTCGCTCACCCGCACTACCCTCGACCCCGTCTTCGCCGTTTCGCCAGTCCACGATGGCTTGCGCTCGGTCCGAGCGCAGTCCCACATCTTCGTTGAGTTCTTCAAAGGTCAGGTGATTGGCCATGAGAACGACGGCTTCCTTTTCCTCGTCGGTCTCCGGATAGGCATTGATGGCCTCCGGCTCGATATTAAGCATCTCTTGGACGCGCTGAAGCGAGATCTCTTCCTCGCTGGTCACCCGATAACCCGTGATGGGTTGATTCCACACTTCGTACTCGAAGTCCTTGTCCATGATGATGGAACGTTCCATCAGACCCACGAAGTTGGTGACGATGATATGAAAGGTGCCGGCATTGACGTTTCGGCATTCATCGTTGACGACACGGCCGGTCTCGTCGCGCTCGATGACCGGGAGACCGATTCGCTCGGAGGTTTCCTCGGAGAGCACGCGATTGCAGCGGCTGCCGATAAAGTGCGCTGATACCTTATCGTACTCCATGGTCAGCAATGCTTTGATATCGGAGACGTCGAATTG
>SKPJ01000507.1 GCA_007119595.1 Myxococcales bacterium | reverse complement strand
TCCCAGAAATAGCCACGGCGACCGAGGTCATGGTTTCGAGCCCGGGCGATGCCACTCATGGCGTCGCGCATAAAATCACTGCGGTTGCCCGTGGTGTCACTGACCACGATGTGGGGATGGTTGGACATACACATCGCGCCGTGCACCACCTGCCCGTGACGGCTGGCGGCCCGGGCGACTTCGTATTTTACGATGTGATTGATTCGATCGTCGGGGCGAAGAAAATACTGCCGAGCGACGGTGCGGCGGGTGAGCATGACGGTCTGCCCGGCGATGTGGCGACGCGGTTTCATCGATAGCCTCCAGAAAGAGTTCGGTGAATCCTTCTGGTCTGTTATCGACTCGGAGCGGGTTGGTTTTGCGTACATCGTATCGAATCTCGCCGAATCGGTGCTCCCGGGCCTCGGTGCGAACAGTGTGCCATCGCCCGGATTTATAGATGCCCCGCAGAAAGCTCGCGGCTGCACGGGGAAAGCAAGCACGCGTAACGACAACAAACCGCAAGAGATAGCGGGCGTTTGATTGCACTATCGATCCAGGTCATTGCGGCACACTAGGTCATGTTGGCGAACCGCAGTGGCGCGTGTTTGTCGTCCCCGCGCAGCCGGAGCGAAGCGCAGGCATCTGTAGCTCCATGCGATGGGGCGTCGATGGGGCGTAGTTTGCCCCAAGCCTGGGGAGCGTAGGTGTCATCAACGACGACGTCCGATGAAGCCATGCGAACGACCACCGGAGGTCCGGACCGAAAGAGCAGAAATCGTCGGTCTGGAGGCTCAGTCGGCTCGGATTTGGCCGTATTGGGTACAGTGGTCTGTGAGAAGCGGGAGGGGGCGAAACGGCAACAACACAGGACAGGGATGTCTTCTGCTCCATCCTCATGTAGCTTTCCCGCGATCCCTGCGAAACGTTTCGCTACTACTACAGTGACCTGGTGTGCCTGGACAATATCTGTGCGTCGAGACTGACAGAAGGACATGTGTGTGATGCAACCCGCAATTGTGAGTCGGAGTTGGTTTGCCTATCCTACAAATAAAGCCATTCCTCATTGCGCTGAGTGGTGACCAATATGTGCCCGACGAGCCTGACAACCAGCTTTGGTCTGCAAGGCTCACGGGGAAATCACAGGCGGGTGTGACAAAAGCCGGTGTCAAGCTGGTGTGATGGCATCCGGTCATCGCTGCTGCGCCAGAAGCAACGTCGCCGGGCCTGCATCAACCTCGGGCGCCGAGCACGTCGTGGCGCCCGGGGGGAGGCGATCGCACGGGAGGAGGCGATCGCACCAGAGCAAAATTGCCAGTCCGTGCCCTACTCGCTGTCGAGGAGACGGCCGAGGTCGGTAAACCGGCGTACCGGTGCCTACTTCGGATATGAGTTTCCGCCATTTTGGCCTCCTTAAGGAAACCCAATTGTGAGAGGTCTTGAGATCAAATGCCGGATCCGTTGTCAATCATCACCGGACTTTGCGATCACCCTGTTACGGTTGCCCTCGACGAGGTCCTCGGCAACGATAGCGGTGTACTCTCGCTCCGCCACGACGACAGCATTCAGGTCCTCTATGTAGGGGCAAGATCGCCAGTCGTGCGACCAGACTCCAAACGATCGGTCATCCCTGCCGCGAAAGGAACAAGACATGCGGGTGAAACGAAAGCTTCTCATCGGCGCCAGTTTAGGGCTTCCCCTGATCATGTTCGCAGCCATTTCCGGTCTCGCGCTGCTTCTGTTCTTCGGGGGTGGGGAGGACGAGCTAGTGCGCGAGGTGGGCGAGCTGGTGCGCGGAGGTGGGGGCGGTGTAGGCGAGCGAGAGCACGTCTACTTCGTGTATGAAAAGGAAGGTGGCGAGTATCTATACTACCGCCGCAGCGAGTCACGCCTTCGTTCGGAGCTCGAACGGGGAGATTCACCGTCTCCCGAGACCGTTTTGAGTATCTATGCGCCGCGCTCTGGCGACTACTATATCGAGCCGGGTGCCATTCGCGGCGTGCGCGCCCTGGCCACGATCTTATCCGGTGAGTATCGCATCATCGAGTCCCCCGAGCGCCACTACGACGGTTTCGTCGTCGGCGCTGGTGATCTGGTCGAGGAGAGTGAATACGAGGAATCGACGGAGCAAATCGGCGTCATGAAAACGACCCGCACCGTGACCATGTCAGGCGGCTCAGAAGTCGAGGATCTCGCCATCGTGTGGTCGCCCGAACCGGAGCCGCTGGCCAAGGAGAACACCGTAATTAAACGGGTTCGCCAACGCCAGGGTGCAGCCGGATCGAGCTACCCCGAGCGCGTGCTCGCCGACCTCGACGATGTCCTCGACCACTACGGAGGAACCTTCTCGCTCCACTACGACGACAGCACCCAGGTTCTCTATATAAGGTGAGGCCGCCATATAGGGGGGTATACCCCGAGTATTCTGGCCATTGGCCACAAATCTGGAAAAAAGTTTCAACTTCTGTGGTGGAGGGCCACAAATTCCAGGGGTGAGGTTAGAAAATATGCACCCGATGGCCGCGATGCGTCGGGGTCAAATCAAAAAATTTGAGGCCGGGCAGCAGACACGCCGGGCGTCGAATCGAAGAATTTGTGGCCTCTGGCCTCGCTGAGTGGCGGTCATTTGCCAGACGTTGTGGGCGATGGCCACGATTCGGGCGTCGAAATGAGAGATCGTCTGGCCCGTTACGCTAAAAATTTTGAATTGACCCGTAGCTCGTCTGGCCTGTGACGCTAAAAATTTTGAATTGACCCGCGGTTCGTCTGGCCTGTGAGGCCCAAAGATGCCTCGGTCGGGTCGGGGCGAAGCGAAGGAAGCCGGGGCGAACCGAGCTCGATCGTCGATCCACCACCGCGCAGGGTCAGCTCAGCAATCTGGGATCGAAGGTGAACGGTTCAGGGCTGTGGATATGCAGTTTGTCGAAGCCGGGATGGTTGGGGTTTAGCACGTAGTTTTTTTCCTGCGGAATGACGACCGAGGGAACCACCAGAACGGCTGATTCGGAGCCGAGCACCCACTCAGTACCCCGATCGCGCAGCGCTTTAACGCCGTCGGTACGGCGCCATCCTTCGGGGAGTTCCCGGGCGTCGATTTCGACTCGATATACCTTGTCGGGAATGTCTACCCTGATTGCGACGCGCGAGGGTAGGGGCATATTGGTACTAATGTGGACCAGTTGTTCCAGTGTGGCCAGCGCGAGGCTATCCGAGTTGTAGACCACCCGCGAACCCTTGTGGTTCCAGCGTCCTCCGTAGCGGCGCGCACCCTCTCCGTCGAATGCCTGCGCGGCGTATTTTTCGTCCGTAATTCGCCACGTACGGATCAACTGTAGACCCCGTATTCGATGCGACCCAATACATCGGAGACCTTCTCGGCGCCGGCGTCGGTATCGAGCAGGCTCAGCGGCGACCGCTCGCCGAGTGCGGCGTTAGGTTTCTTGAGCCAGTCGATGGCCACGGATTGACTGCCGAGCACCTCCACCGCCCGGCGGGTGATGCGGGCCACCCGGTACAACTGGTCGGACATCTGTGCAGACAGGTGGCGTTTGCGCTTCTTTTTATTTCGGATCACCGTCTGGCGGCTTACACCGAGCGCAGACGCCAATTCGGCCTGCGTGATGTCCAAAAATTGCTGTAGGGCATTGAGCGTCTGATAGGGAAAACCCTCTCGGATATGGGATTCCATCTCCTCGTGGGCATCCATATCGAGGATGACCTCGACTTGTGGGGCAGTGCTCATCGCGACCTCCGGCGGGTGTGTCAGCTATTACAAACAATAGACACATTTATAACAATTGACCAGAGACAGCTGGGTGTGATCGGCGGTCATTGCTTGAGTTCACCAACGCCAACCTCTGGTGCTTCATCGAAGCACGTGATCTCCTCATCCGTTGGGGGAGGTGGCGAACGCGCTGTACAGCGTTCGTCGGAGGGGGCAACGGGCAAGCGTTGTGCACGGTAGCTTCTCCGTTACCCCCTCACCACTTGCTTCGCTCGCGGAGCTCTGCCAAGGGGGGCAGACCTCGAGGGATCGACGACGGTACGGGGGATTCGGAGCAATAACGACCGATCAACCTCGAGACAGCTCTTCCCAGGTTGCGATGCATCCGTAGCCGGTTTGGCCGACCCTGGACCGATTCCGGTTCCGGTCCCCCCGGATTCACGGCCGGTTTCTATTTGGGTCGATTTGCTATTTGCATCGATAAAGTCGGATATTCAGTTATCGAGAGCTCCCTCGTCGATCCATTGCCGGATGGTATCGATATCTTCACTGGGCAGGGTCCCGCCCTGGGGCATCTGACCGCCGCAGATATCGGGACCGCCCTCCAGTTTTCGGACGAGATAACTTTCGTCGGGGTCACCGGGAATGACTCGGGTATTGCCGTCGCAGCCCGCTTCGACGTCTACGAGATTGCCATAGGGGTCGCTGGAGAGGGTGAGTCCTCCCGAGCCTCCGTGGCAACCAGTACAAGCGCTGAAGATGGGCACTACGTCGTCGGCGAAGGAGGTCTCATCGGATCCTCCCTCACATTGTCCATCGACACAGGTTTCGCCCGCCCCATCACAGGACTCGTTGCAATCGCCACAGTGGTCGTCGTCGTTCATGAAGTCCACGCATTGATTTTCATTGCAGACATCGAGTCCGTCGGCGCATTCGCAGCTTCCGTCAGAGCATTGGAGGTCGCCATCGCAGGCCTCGCCGCACTCGCCACAGTGGTCGTCGTCGTTCATGAAGTCCACGCACTGGTTCTCATTGCAGACATCGAGTCCACTTTCGCATCCGCAGCTTCCGCCGGAGCATTGGAGGTCGCCATCGCAGGCCTCGCCGCAATCGCCACAGTGGTCGTCGCTGGTATCGGTGTCGACACATGCACCGCTGCATTCCTCCAGGCCGGAGTCGCAGTCGTCCTGGCAAGTGCTGTCGTTGCAGACCTGGGTGCCCTCGCAAGGTTCGTCGCATTCGCCGCAGTGATCGAAATTGCTACTGGTGTCCACGCATTGGTTGTCACTGCAAACTTCGAGTTCGCCGTCGCATCCGCAGGCGCCGTCGAAGCACTGCAGATCGCCGTCGCAGGCGTTGAAACATTCACCGCAATGTAGATTATCGTCATCGGTGTCTACGCATTCCTCGCCACAGGCTAACAGGCCTTCGTCGCAGGTGAGCCCGGCGTCGTCTCCGGCATCTACTCCCACGTCATCATCGCCCACATCCTCCGGTCCAACGTCGTCGACTCCGACGTCGTCCTGGTCTCCATTCCCCGTATCTTCTACTTCACCCGTATTGTCACCTCCTGCGTCATCGACCCCGACGTCATCTCCGTGGCCGGCATTTTCTTCGACATTGGCATTTGCCGATTCGTCGTTGTCGGTTTGGTCGTCGGAACCACAGCCGGTGGCCACCAGTGCTACAGAAGCGAAAATGATGAGGAACACTCGGGCGAGGTCTTGCTTCGTGGGCAGACAGCGATGCGGCATACCGAACTCCAAGACGGGGAGAAAAATATAATGTGGAATAGTCAGTTTAGGCGGGACTAACTCGAGACGCAAGAATTGCGGTGACTTCTGATGTGATTGGTGGTCAGCTTCGCACGGCGTGGGATTGAAAAATCGGCAGATGCTGCACCGGTCCGGGTGATATGTGGTTCTTGCGAAGGCTGTCGGAATGGGTCAAATTCTCAGCGGCGCGCCGCTGGCGTCACTTTCTACATTTGTCACTTCTCTGGACGTCTTATGACGAGAAATACCATGCCACGCACCGCGTTGATCAGTGTCGCCGACAAGCGGGGGATCATTGAGTTCGCCAAACGCCTCGCCGGGCTCGGCATTCGGCTGTTGTCGTCGGCGGGCACGGCGGCTCATCTTCGCGGCGCCGGACTCGATGTGGTCGATGTGGAGACCTGGACCGGGTCTGCCGAATTTCTGGGTGGTCGAGTCAAGACACTCCATCCCGCGATCCACGGTGCGATTTTGGCCGACCGACTATCGTCGGAGCATATGGAGCAACTCGCGGCTCGTGAGATCGAAACCATCGATTTGGTGGTCGTCGATCTATATCCATTTAGTGACGTCGCCGGGCGAGACGACGCCACTGTTTCGGAGGCCATCGAAGAGATCGATATCGGTGGAGTGGCGATGGCCCGAGCGGCGGCCAAAAACTTCGAGACCGTCGCCGTCGTCGTCGACCGCGATGACTACGACACAGTGGCATCTGCGCTTGAAAACGGGCAGTTCAACGAGAAATTGCGGCGTCAATTGGCGGCCCGAGCCTTTCGTGCCACCGCCGCCTATGACCAGGCCATCGCGACGTATCTCGCCGACGACGCCTCCGACGATCGAGATCGGGACGAGCCATTCCCGGCTCGAAAGAGTGTTGAGCTGCGTCGCCGGCAGATCCTTCGCTACGGCGAAAATCCCCACCAAGAGGCGGCGCTATATGTAGCTGCAGGTTCATCGGGGAAAGACTGGCCGGTGACGAAGCTCCACGGAAAGAGATTGAGCTATAATAATCTCGTCGACCTCGACGCCGCGCTGCAATTGGTGGGGGAGTTCGACGAGCCGGCGGCGGCGATCATCAAGCACACCAATCCCACCGGTTGTGCCGTGGGTTCCACGGCAGAAATGGCCTTTGAACGCGCGCTGGCCGCCGATCCGATGAGCGCTTTTGGCGGGATCACCGTTCTCAACCGTGAGGTCACGGTGCCGGTCGCAGAGTCGATCCACGATGGATTTATGGAGATCGTGGCCGCGCCGGGTTTTGATGATGGAGCGCTCGAGGTGCTCAAACAGAAGAAAAATATTCGGATTCTGCTCGTCGATGATTTTCGGATTCCCGATATGACCGTGCGATCCAATGCCCTGGGTTGGCTGGTGCAGAGCAGTGACCCTCGTGTCGGCGTGGAGTTGGAGGACTGCGATATTCCCACCGAGCTAGCACCAAACGAAGATCAGTGGCCCGATCTGGCGATGGCCTGGCGGGTCGTAAAACACGTGCAGTCCAACGCCATCGTATTGGTCAAAGATGGTCGGGTCATCGGTGTCGGCGCCGGTCAGATGAGTCGTGTCGATGCCGTAACGATTGCCGTCGATAAATGCGTGGCCGCCGAGCCCGCGGGGGCCGTGCTTGCAAGCGATGCTTTTTTTCCCTTTCGCGATGGACCGGAAAGGGCCGCCCAGGCGGGCGTAAGTGCGATTATCCAACCGGGAGGTTCCCGGCGCGATGGCGAGGTGATCGATGCCTGCGACGAGCTCGGCATGGCGATGGTCATGACCGGGGTTCGGCACTTTCGCCACGGGTGAAATTCGCCTGGGTTAGTCCAGATTTTTGTCGTCTCTTCCGTTCTGGTCACTTTCCACATCGACACGCCGGGCTTTCGCACTTCTTGCGTGGCCTTCGAGTCCCTCCATTTCGGCGAGTGCCACCGCGTCCTCCACCAGTGGCGAGGCAGCTTCGGCGTCGTCGACGCACATCCATGTCGCGATTTTTAAGAAATTAAAGACCGACAATCCCGCCTGGGAACGCGCCGTACCCCCTGTGGGAAGCGTATGATTGGGGCCGGCCCCGTAATCCCCCAATACCTCGGCGGCGTTCTCACCGATAAATAGCCCTCCGAAATGACGCAGCCGGGGAGCGATTTGTTCGGCATCCTGCGTCAAGACTTCCAGATGTTCCGGGGCCAGTTGGTTGCAGACGTCGATTCCCATTTGCAGGTCGTCGACCACCACGGCGAAACCGTTTTGAAGCGCCTCTAGGGCCGTACCAGCGGTGGATAGATCGACCAGTTGTTGGGCCAACTCGGCATCGACTGACTGGGCGAGTTTCTTGGACGTGGTCACCAGAATCGGAAGAGCGTCGACGTCGTGTTCGGCCTGAGCCAATAGATCGGCGGCCACAGTCGCTGGTTTTGCCGATTCGTCGGCGAGGACGACCAGCTCCGATGGGCCGGCGAGCATATCGATGCGCACAAACCCGCTGACGAGCTGCTTGGCTGCCGTAACCCAGCGGTTGCCGGGACCGACGACGGCGTCACAGGGAGGCACGCCGTCGATGCCGTAGGCCAGGGCAGCGATGGCCTGTGCTCCACCGACGCGCAATACTCCGTCGACGTCGGCGATCGCTGCCGCGGCCAGAGTCTCCGCGGTCGGATTCGGGGAAGCGAGCCACACCTCGTCGACTCCGGCCGCACGGGCGGTGACAGCCGTCATCAGTACCGACGATGGAAGCGGGAATCGACCGCCCGGGGCGTAGCAGCCGGCACGGTCGACGGGAATGACGCGATGACCCGCGACACCGCCGGCAATCGAAATCTCGACCTCCGAAAGCGCGTTGCGCTGAGCAACGGCGAATCGGCGGATTCGCTGCGCCGTGCGCCGCAATACGTCCTTGCGCTTCACATCGAGCGAGGCCAGGGCGTCGTCGAGCTCCGCGGGTTCCACCACGAGTGACTGATCGGCCTCGATATCTCCGAATTTTCGAGCGTAGGATCCCACGGCTTCAGCGCCCTCACGGCGCACGGCATCGACGATACGATCCGCTTCGTCGAGTGTTTTTCGGTCCACCGGATCGCGTCGAATGGTGGGAATCTCGTCGATGCTGACAATGCGCAACAGTGGATCGCTCACGAGTCCTCCTCGATCTGTTCCGAGTCTTTTGCGTCGCCGGGACGACGCGAGACTTTACGGGCCCGCCGGGCCAACTCCTCTTCGACGTCGCTCAGCGCGACGCCACCGCGCACCATGGCGACCAGTGCGAAGTACAACACGTCGGCCGTCTCCCAGGTGACGTCCTCAGGCACATCAGCATCGGCGAGTTCCTGTGCCTCCTCGCGTAATTTGGAGGCCAGTAGCTGGGGGTTGTCGAGAAGTCTTCGGGTATACGAATCCTCCGGTGCATCATCGAGCCGTTTTAGAAGTGTGCGCTCCAGTGATCCCAGGCCCCGATCCTCGCCCCAGCAGGTCCAGGTGGAGCGGTGACAAAAACCGTCGCCGAGTTGGCGGACTATGAAGCGCAGTGCATCGCGGTCGCAATCTGGATCAATGCGCAAAAGCTGTTGGATGGCCCCCGACGTCTCGCCTTTTTTCCAGAGCCCCCGGCGCCGGGAGTGATAGACGCCGCGACCGGTTCGCACGGCTTCGCGGAGGCTTTCGGCGTCGGAGTAGACCATGCCCAGGGCCACGCCGCGCTCGTCGCAGACGACGGTGGGCCAGAGGCCGTCTTCGCGGTCGCTCTTTAGCGGCGCGGCGATGGCATCGCCGAGGTCCATCAGCCCCTTGTATAGCGCCATGCCCACCTGGGCGTCGGCCCCCATCTGGTCGAGAATTGCGATCTCTTCGGTGGTGGTGATTCCGCCGGCGATGGTCACTCGGCAATCCCGTGCTGCGTCGACCACTTTTTGCGCCAGCGCTTCGTCGGTGCCGTCGAGTCGACCCTCGCGTTCCACGAAGGTGACCAAAAATCCGCCGACATGTTCGCGAAGGGCGTCGATTTGCTCCAGAATATGCCGGCCCGTGGCGGTGGTCCAACCCTCGACGACGACCTCTCCGTCGACGGCGTCCAGGGCGGCGATGACGCGATCTCGGGGCAGTTGAGAAAGTATTTCGGGACGAGCTGCCGTGCCGAGGATCACCTTTTTAGCACCGGCGTCGAGCCACTTCAGGGCGGTCTCAACATCGCGAATTCCGCCGCCCACTCGGCATGGAGCGATGCGGCATAATTCCTCGATGACCCCGGCGTTCGAGCCCCTGCCGAGCGCTGCGTCGAGGTCGATGACCGCGATCTCGCCGGCGACGCGAAATTTCTCCGCCAGCGGGCGTGGGTCGCCGGCGTCGAGCTCCTTTTCTTTGCCGCCCACCAATTGGACGGCGTTGCCGGACATCAAGTCGATAGAGGGAATGATCATCGGCGCACCTCCACGCCGGCTTCGGCGAGGTCTTCTTTGAGTTCGCCCACTTCATACTCCCCGTCGTGGAAGATCGACGCCGCAAGTACGGCGTCGGCGCCGGCCTCAAAGGCGTCCGTCAGATGGTCGACGTGTGCTGCCCCACCAGAAGCGATGACCGGGATGTCCACCGCTTGAGTGACTGCGCGCAATAGCTGCAGGTCATAGCCCGAGCGGGTTCCGTCGCGATCCCAACTGGTCAATAAGATCTCGCCGGCACCGCGGTCGGCCGCCTCTTTGGCCCATGATATAGCGTTGCGGCCGGTATTCTCTTTGCCGGAGCGAATGACGACCTCCCAGCGATCTGCGTTGCCGTCGCTGCGCCGGGCGTCGATGGAGACCACCGTACATTGGCTCCCGAATTGTTGGGCCAGTTCACCCAAAATCTGGGGTCGCTCGGCGGCAGCGGTATTGACTCCGACCTTGTCGGCTCCCGCGTCGAGTAAGCGCCTTGCGTCGGCTACGGAGCGCACCCCGCCGCCAACGGTGAGCGGAATCGACAACACCTGGCGCACGGCGCGAATGGTGTCCACCTGATGGGCTCGACCTTTCGGGGTGGCAGATACGTCGAGGATCACCAATTCGTCGGCACCCTGGGCTTCGTATTCAGCGGCGAGTTCCACGGGGGAGCCGGCGTCTCGAAGTCCCGTGAATTGAACGCCCTTGACCACTCGCCCGTCCCGGACGTCGAGACAGGGAATGATTCGCCGCGTCAATGCTCCGGTCTTGGCCGATCTGGGCGCTCGTAGCCACCGATCGAAGATGGCCTGTCCCCAGGCGCCCGAGATCTCGGGGTGAAATTGGCAGGCCAGCCACTGACCGCGTTCCATGGCGGCCACGAAGTCGACGCCATGCCGGGAAATGGCGGCTCGCCACCCCTCGGGAACTGCCCGCGAAATATAGGAATTTGCGAAGTAGGCGTGGCCGGAGGTCAAAAACCGGCTCGACGAAGCGGCGTCGACGAAATTCCACCCGAATTGGGGAACCGAGACCTCCGGCGGAAATCGCTCGATCACCCCCGGCGCGATGCCCAGGCCCTCGACACCGGGGCTTTCCTGACTTTCATCAAAGAGAAGTTGAAGTCCAAGGCATATCGCAAGCGTGGGCCGGTCGTGCTCAAAACGCTCCCGCAGCGCGTCGGCGTAGCCCCGTTCGTCGAGCCAGGCCATTCCCGCTGCGAAGGCGCCGACACCTGGGAATACCAGATAATCGGCGTTCACCACTTCGTGAGTTTTTTCGACAAAGCTGGTCTCGGCGCCGGCCCGCTCGAGGGCGGCGGCGACGGAGGCGATATTGGCGACTCCAGTGTTGAGAATATGGACCCGTGGCTTCGCGCTCATAGCACTCCTTTGGTGCTCGGAATATCGTCGCTGCCATCGAGGGAGACCGCCTGCCGAAGTGCGAGGGCCAGCGCTTTGAAGGCCGCCTCTGCGCGATGGTGGTCATTGCTGCCGCGCAATACGTCGACGTGGATGGCCGCACGTGCGCGGTTGGCGATGGAGACAAAGGCGTGGGTGAGATTCTCACAGGCCACATCGCCGATCATGTCGCGATGCAGCCCGAGCTCTACAACCGATGCCGGCCGGCCCGAGAGATCGACTACGGCCCGGGCCAGCGCCTCGTCGAGAGGGGCGTAGGCGTGGCCGAAGCGCGTGATGCCGCGGCGTTCGCCGAGGGCTTCGTCGATCGCGCTTCCGAGCGCTAGCGCGCAGTCCTCGATGGTGTGGTGATCGTCGACTTCCAGATCGCCCTGACACCGAAGGGTCAGGTCGAAGCGGGCGTGGCTGCCGAGGGCGGTCATCATATGGTCGAAAAATCCCAGCCCCGTCGCCACGTCGACTTCGCCGCTGCCGTCAAGGTCGAGGCGAAGATCGATTTCGGTTTCTCCGGTCTGTCGCGCAATTCTCGCCGAGCGATCGCTCATGGCAATACCTCCAATAATTCCTCTAATTCTGCGAAAACTCGGCCCGCCCCTGCTCTCAAGAGCGCCGAAGTCATCTCTCGGTCATTCTCCTCCGGGGCCACCACGCCGAGCGGAAGGAGCCCGGCCTGGCGACCGGCGTGGATATCGTCTGGTGTGTCGCCGATAAACCATCCCCTGGTGACGCCGAGTTGTTGCATTGCCAACTGCACCGGCGCCGGATCGGGCTTTAGTGGTCCATCTTCCATGCACACCACGGTGTCGAAATATCCGTCGATATCGAAGTGGTCGAGAAAGCGTTCGGCATCCTTTCGGGGGCGTCCGGTGACGATCCCAAGATGCAAATTTCGCTCGGCGAGGTCATCGAAAAACGAGGTGCCGACCAATAGCTGTTCTTCGGTCCACAAACCCGGAGTATCGTCGGTCCCTTGATAAAATTCTTCAAAGCGTCGGGTCACCTCTTCGAGCGAAGCCTCCACGCCGCGTTCGGCGAGAAGTTCGCGGGTTACACGCCAGTCGTTGTTGGCGTTTCCACGGGCTTTGATTTTCGACACTTCATCGGTGGAGATATCGACGCCAAAGCTCGCCGCGGTCTGTAAGACAGCCCGGCGATAGGAGTGAGATACATCGGCGAAGACTCCGTCGAGATCGAATAAAATGGCCTCCGGTTCGCCGACGGTCCGAAGGGCGGATTCGACGCGTTTGATGTCGTCGCGGTCTCCGGGACAGGCGATACGAATGGCGTCTTCGAGCCCCGGGCGGTCGGGAAAGGCTCGTACGCCGATTCCCTGTCCCGCCAGGGCGTCGCGCCACCACAATCCATCGCCGACCCGGGCAAAGGCGAAGTTCGCCCGCGACTTGCTCGGCCGGTGCCCGAGTTCTTCAAACAGAGCTTGTAGTGCCTCGCGTTCTTCGATGACGTGATCGACGAAGTCCCGCATCGCCGGGACTCCACGGGTGATCCATCGATTGGCGATCGCCAGTGAGAGCTTGGAGACCGGGTAGGGTCCACCGACGGTGCGCAGCCATCCGATCACGCGCTCGCAGGCCACGGCATAGCCCACGCGGAGCCCGGCCAGCCCCCAGGCTTTGGACAGGGTTCGAGTGACCACGACATTTGGCAGTGTGGGGGCGCGATCCGTGAAGTCTTGGTCGGAAAATTCGACGTAGGCGTGATCGACGAGTACGAGACTCTGCGGGCACCTCCTGGCGATCTCCTCGATCTGCTCGTCCGTAGCGGCGATGCCCGTCGGATTATTGGGGCTGATCATCACGATCAGCGACGTCGATTCGTCGACGGCTCTCAGTACACCTTCGACGGGATACACGCCGCCGGTGGACTCCACGCGACGCACTTCGGCACCGGTGAGCGCCGCAAAGCGGGGGACCATCTCGAAGGTGGGCACGGGAATGACGGCGTTTTTTCCAGGTTCCAAAACGGCCCGGCAGATACGGTCGATACCGTCGTCGGCCCCGGCGGTGACCACCAATTGCGACGGCTCGACCCCACAGTAGTCGGCGAGCGTCGATTCCAACTCTGCGGTCTTCGGATAACGCCGCAGGGCTTCGCCGTCGAGTTCGCCCAATGCTTCCAGTAGCGATGTGGGTGGCAAAACCCCCTCGTTTCCATCGAGGCAGAGGTCGATCGGTGTCGGTGCTCGGGGCACCTGATAGGGGCTCTGGCCGCGAATCTGCTCGACGGCCTTCAAGGTGTCAGACATTGAAAACCCTAGGGATTATCAGGGGATGATCTGGGCCAGCTCGCTGACCACGATATCCGTTCCGCCACGGGATTTGAGGGCCGGCACGATGGCCGTCAATTCGTCGCGGGGGACAGCCGCTTTGACGGCGAATCCGGTATCTCCACGAAGCGGTGATATGGTGGGCTCGCGCATACATGGGATGAAATCGACCATCTCGTCGAGATGCTCGGCGTCCACGTTGACCTCGATCATTACCCGCCTGCGAGCGGTCAATACGGACTCCAGAAGCAATACCAGTCGGTCGATAATCGCTTTGCGATCTGGGTTTTCCAACACCCGGGGGTTTGCGTAGAGCCGCGTCGACGAGGTCATCAGTACGTCGACGATGGTCAGTCCGTTGGCCCGGAGGGTCGACCCCGTTGCCGTATTATCGACGATGCAGTCGGCGTCCTCCGGCGGGAAGACCTCGGTGGCTCCGTAGGAATGCACGAATCGAGCGTCCAATTCCCGTTCGTCGATCCACTCTTTGGTCAGCTTTTCATACTCCGAGGCGACCACCAGTGATCCATCGGGAAGCGCCCCGTCGGCCACCATTTCCTCCGGTGCGGCCGCCACCAGACGAACCGGATCGAGTTCGGTATCCAAAATCTCCACCAGATCGACGTCCATCTCTGCGACCCAATCAGCACCGGCAAAGCCCAACTCCCGAGAGCCGGCGTGGAGCATTTCGACGATATTCTGGGGCTTTAGTAGCTTCGCCTCCAACCCATCCATCGAAACCGTGGGGCGGTAGTTTCGATAGCCTACCTGAACGCCGATACCGGCGTCGGCCAATAATTTCATCACCCCATCTTGCATGCGTCCTTTGGGAAGCCCCAGACGAAGGGGCGTTTCGGTCTCCACGTGTACTCCTTTTGATGCATGTCGTGGCGGCCGTATCCCCCATGGATACACGGCCAAAATTCGAGACTCCAAGGTATACGCCCTGGGGGGTGGGTAGATCAACGGAATTGCTCGCAATAACGGGGCTCGTTCTCGTTCTCGTTCTCGGGCTCGTTCTCGGGCTCGTTCTCGGACTCGGACTCG
>SKPJ01000124.1 GCA_007119595.1 Myxococcales bacterium | reverse complement strand
GGCTTTCCAGTGAAGGGGGCTGTCGTCGGCGTCGTAGATGGCGGCGAAATTCTCGGCGGCTTCGTCGTACTGCTCCAGCTCGCGAAGGGAGTTGCCGCGCAGCCAGTTGACGTAGTCTTCGATGGGGACGGAGTCCTCCAGTGCATCGAGGCGTTGTACGACGGTGTGATGGTCTTCCAGAAGGTGGGCCACGTAGGAGTGTTGAAATCGGGCCAGATCGCGCTCTTGTTGGGCGTCGATACAGTCGTCGTCGAGCAGGGTGCGAAGCAGCTCGTCGGCCTCTTCGTAGCGCTGGTAATGGATCAGGTCTCGAGCCCGGTCGATGCCGTCGGCTCCCAGCTCGCAGCGCGTTGCGGCGGCGGCGCTCCGTGCGGAATCACTCAGGGCGGCGGTGGCCACCGGCAAAATGGTAGCCATCGCCGATGGCTGCGGGTCGTCGTCGACGAAATTGGTCGCTGAGTAAAGGGGGGCCGGCGACGCGGCGTGATCCTGGTCCGGAGCGGCGGCCTCAGAAAGGGGGCTCAGCCACATAAAGGCTGTCGCGGTGACGCCCAAACAGCCAACCGCGGTCCATCCGGCCAGGGGGTGCAATTTCATCAAAAATACCCTCAGCTTCCGTGCAAAGTTGCACCATCCATCCAACATTGATTGATGTGGGGACAGAAACTCATTTTGCTAGTTGGTTGTGATTATATGCGCTTGCCCTCGAAAGGCGAATTTATGGTACCAAGAATATCGCTGATATCCCAATGGGTTGCTCAACGGACTGTGTGATCATCGGTAGTCGGTTGAGATTACCAACGCCAACCCTCGGCGGTTCATCGAAGCCCGGAGTCTCCTCCCCGGTGTCGGGGAGGTGGCGAGCGCGCAGTCAAGTGCTCGTCGGAGGGGGCGTCGTGCAAGCGTTGTGGTTGGTAGCCTCCCCGATGCCCCCGCAGCGGGGAGCGGACTCGAGGTGGCGATGAGGCGACGGGGTTCGAAGACACCATAGATCGATGGCTGGTCCCAAACACCTCATTGTCGCATTTATCACTCCTGGCGCCCGTGCCTGGGCGCCCCCCCTGATTTGGGAACCGCGCCCCGACGACACTGAGGCGGTGGACGCAAACCGCATTCATCGCTACGATGAATCCAACACCGTACAGTATTGTAACGCGTCGTTCCCAATCATCTGCAACGGATGGTCGTTGGGGCGGATTACTTGTTTTTAGCAGTAGGGAACCTGCAATGATTTTGTTCAACACTCACCATTCATCCCCCCCCCCCTCAGTTCCGGGAACCGGCGAAGTCGCTGACCACCACATTCGTTTTCCTCCTTGCGACCTGTCTCATCGTTATGTTCGGCTGTGACGATCCCGTTCCCGGGGAGATAGGCGGCGTCATCCTCACCATCGAGAGCATCGAGTCCGAGGAGGACGGAAAGGGTGTCGAGATTGAAAGTCTGGAGGTTCACTACGATCGCGTGGAGGCCATCCACCGAAACGAGCCGGACAGTGAAGCGCGGCCCGTCGTCCTGGACACAGTGGACCGCGATATACTGATGTTCAACCGTCCGGAGCGCGAGATTTTGGTCGCGCAATTCCAGGTGCCCATCGGCTACGTAGAACAGATCCGTATCTTTCCGACGACTGTCTTCGTTCACCTCGAAGACGGCTCCACAGAGGAGTTGGAACCCAATACTCCGGCGCTTCCGAGTTGGGAGCAGACGGGGTGGAAGATCACCCATCATGAAGACGGGTTGTTCGAGATCGAAGAAGACGAATTGACGGGTGTACGGGGTCTGTTGGACTTCGACGATCGCTTCGTGCCACCGAGCAATTCAGGAAATCGGGCCAGTTCGGACGATCCCGGCAACCCTAACATTCCGGACAATCCCGGCAATCCCGCCGGTACTCAGGGACAGGGAAGCGATACCGCGCAGGCCGCCACGGGGTGGAAGGTCAAGCCCACGCTCCCGGCCGAGGAGTGGCAGGTCAACCCCCTGCCTCACGAACCGGGAGTCTACGCCGACCAATTGACCATCGTCTTTGACGACCATGTCGACCGGGACCGCATCGATGAACTCAACGCTGCGATCGACGCCTCCGTGATATTGAATCTGCCCGGAAGCCAGTGGTATCGGATCAAACTCCCGGCCTCGATAAACTTCGAGGAGGCGTTCGAGTACTACGACCAATTTCGTGGCGATATTATCGCCATTATGCCCGGAATAAACCTCGGCCTCGGTCAGATAGTCCCGGAGGAGATCGAGGCCGCGGCGGAAAATTACGAACTGGCCAACCTGCCGCAGGCATGGGAGTTGGCCAGCGACCACGATCCGCGCGGCTTCGTGGGCTCCCACGACGTCACTGTCGCGGTATTCGATACCGGTCTCGATCTGACCCATCCCGATATCTACCGCAACGTCAAGCTGAATCAAGAGAATCTCCCACGCGATCTATTCGACACTGATGGCGACGGAGAGCCCAATATCGAGGATTTCGATTGCGATCCGCCAGCGGACGAAGCTCTCGACATTGAGGCCGGAAACGGCATGATCACCTTTCGCGATCTGGAGTGCGAAGAAAATAAGGATAAACTATGGATCGACGGTGAGCCACCGACTCCGACCGATATTCTGGCGAGCGACGACTGGATGGAGGAACTCCAAGATCCGCGGACCGAGCAATTCGGTGATCGATTATTCATCGATGAATTGGTGGGGTGGAATATATTGTCCGGCAGTAATGATCCCACCGATGTTCGTTACCATGGAACTACCGTTTCCAGTGTCATCGGGGCAGAAGGGATGAATGTAGACGAAGAGGGCGAGCCCTTTGGTATCGCCGGTGTTTCGTGGAGGGTATCGCTACTCCCGATACGGGGAAATCTACTAAGATTCGACCCACCGGAATTGCGAGATGATCCGGAGCAATTTGAGCCCGCTGACGCCGTGCCGCACGAAGCGTTCGAATACGCCATTCGCTTCGCGGATGCCCGAGGAGTAGACGTGCTCAATATCAGCTTGGGATTTACCTTTGAATCGAACGCCCTCGGCTTCGATCGAAAATGCGGCAGGGAAGATATTAAAGGTGTGGTCAAGAATATATCGCCCGACTTGCTCGCCGACGGTTTTGACGAGGCGGTCAAGGCGTACGACAGTTTGCTCGATGATCCCACGGATATGCTCATCGTTATTGCTTCGGGGAATGCTGCTTACGATGGAGACGACCAGGAGGTACTCCACCTGCCCGCCCAGCCGATGCGAGAGGTCGAGGAGCTTCGCGACAGCATGATGGTGGTGGGAAGCATCGAATCCGAGGCGCGACGGGCCGCCCACTCGAACTACGGTTCGAATTACGTCGATATCTACGCTCCGGGAGTCGGATGGCGTGTGCTGACACCGCCAAACCCCGGCGAAGACGAGACCTGGGAGGAGGAGAACCCATGGTGGGAATGCGAAGATCAGAGGCCTCATGTATGCGGAAATATCTCCGGGACGTCATTTGCCGCACCTGTCGTTTCCGGCGTCGCCGCACTGATGATATCGATGGACGAAAGCCTTCGCGGCGATCCAGATCAACTCCGACAGATACTTCTGGAAACGGGGAATGAAACACCGGGCGTGGAATGGTGTCCTTTTCGACTCGACGATGCTCCACCGGGCATCGTCCTCGATGCGGAAGCGGCGATCGAGGAAGTGTTGCCATGAGTTGCCAGGGATTGTCCTCAATTTTGGGGGGGACTTCCAATCCTGAATATCGAAATCAGCTCGTCGTCGCCCTTTGGCTGTCCTCTCTTATTGTCGCATTTAGCGTGGTCACATCATGCGGTGGTTTCCCGGAGGACCCGAAGTGTTTTGCGGAACCCCCAGACTGGTATCACGGCCCCGGGGGGATACCGGAGTCGCCGGTACTTGCTTATTACGATAGCGAGCGTGGCGAATGTCGGTCTCCATCCACAGTATTAGATTGTGGGCCTACGGGCTGGAAATACTCCGAGGAGAGGTATCACGAGTGTCGCACAGAACTGCGGTCCTGGTTTCCCTTCTCAACTATCAAGGAATGCCAAGATGTCTGCGAATAGGTCCTGTCCTTTTCGACTCGATGATGCTCCGCCGGGACTCGTTCTCGATGCGAAAGCGGCTATCGAGGAAGTAGTGCCATGAGTTGCCAGGGATTGTCCTCAATTTTGGGGGGGACTTCCAATCCTGAATATCGAAATCAGCTCGTCGTCGCCCTTTGGTTATCTTCACTCATCGTCGCATCGAGCATGGTCACCTCT
>SKPJ01000282.1 GCA_007119595.1 Myxococcales bacterium | reverse complement strand
TCGGAGCTCGACGAACTCCGCGGGGAATTGGAGTCGATGGAAGAGCGGTTGAGCCGACTTGAGGCTGCACACTGAGTTAGTTTCCATTGTCGCTTTGCTCTCTCGAGGCGGGGCGACAATTGAAGCCAATGGCGGGCGTCCCAGATGATGGGGCGCCCGCTTTATTTGTGGATGGCATAGATGGGCGACGGACTGATTGACAGTGAAAGCCGCCATTTTTAGACTCGGCGAGCTTTGATGCGATTTGCGGCAGGTGTTCTGCCGGATGGTCGCGGATGCCAGTTTGTGCGATACCACAGAGAAGAAGGGGGCCTGGCCCTCACCTCTCACCACAGTGAAGCACGGATGCTGCACAGAATGCACGATACTCCGCTTGAAACCTGCTCGACGATGCGCTGCATTGCCTGCGCTGCTCAAGCTGTCGTCTCGCACATTCTGTTTTGCCCCGGGCCCCATCTGGTGAGAAATGAGGGCTAGTGGAACCGCCAAGCGTGACAAGTGCGAAACCGACGGGTACTCAATGGCCACAGATGATTCACAAGATCAGAAGAGTTCCACGACACCGCTTCGACAGTGGTGGTCGAATCTGGATTGGTTCGAGCCCCATTCCACCATGAAATGGAGGGATCATCTCTGGATGGCCCTCGCGGCGTGTGTGGTCTTCTTGCCGCTCCTCGGCGCGTTCGGGTTATGGGATCCCTGGGAAACCCATTACGGGGAAGTGGGCCGACAGATCACGGAACGACAGGATTGGATCAGCCTGTGGTGGGGAAGTCATTGGGAAGGAGGGGGCGGAAATACGGAGGGGAGCTATTTCTTCTCCAAACCGGTGCTTTTGATGTGGATGATCGCGCTGGGTATCGAGGCCTTCGGGGTCAATGCGTGGGCCGTCCGCATCGGTGTGGCGTTGATGGGCATCGTCGGCGTGGTGGTCGTCTTCGCCTTTGGGTGCAGCGTATTCAAGCGTCGGACCGGCGTGTTGATGGCCACCGTCGTCGGGACATCGCCGTTTTGGGTGTTCTTGAGCCGCCAGGCCCAGACCGATATGCCCTTTGTGGGGGCGATGACGGTGGGCTTGTGTTTTTTCATGATGGGGGTCTTCGGTAGAGATCGCGATGCGAAGGCCGGTCGGTTTTCACAGCTTTTGTGTCTGGCCTGGATTGCCGTCTTATCGATCCCACAGATCTCGCTGGTATTGATGGGATTGTCGCGCTGGCGAGGGCCGGAAATCGAGTGGATGGGCGAGTTGACGTCCTCTCCATTATTGGTGGTCGGTATCTGGGGAGGCGTGCTGATCGCGGTGGCGTTATTTGTCCTGTTTACGCTTTTTTGGCGCCACGAAAAACGCCGTATCTTCGCTCTGGTGGGGGTCGCCGTTGTCTGGGTGCCCCTGCTGATCATGTTGATCGCTCAATGTATTGTGTCCGGTGACGTACCGGGGGCGATGCTCGGGTGGTTTATGTGGGGACCGACGCAGGCATCGCTGTATGCCACGTGCGTGGGACTGGCGCTTTATCTGATGCTCGATCGGCCCGAGATGACGCGGGGTCGCCTGTATTTATTGACCTTTTATGTCTTTGTCGCATTGGCGACGCTCGCGAAGGGGCTGTTGGGTTTTATGCTGCCCGGAGCGGTGTTGTTTGCCTACATCTTGATCACCCGGGAATGGGCGATGCTCAAACGGGTGGAATTGCTCAAGGGAACGCTGATATTCGCCGCCATCGCCGTGCCCTGGTATGCGGCGATGTTGATCCGTCACCATCCCGGCTTCTGGAATCGGTTTTTCGTCCATGACCATTTTCAGCGCTTTTCGAGCGGTGTACATGCGTTGTCGGACGGGTCTTTTGAGCATTTTATCCGATGGTTGGGTTACGGACTATTTCCCTGGTCTGCATTTATCCCCGCAGCTTTGGTCCGGGTATTCTCGGCGCCCAGACGAATGTTCGACGACGATCGGGGACGGGCGATATTGATGCTCGTCTTATGGGCGGTCATAAGCTTTACGCTCTTTTCACTTTCGAGCACCACATTCCACCACTATATCTTCCCGGCCGTTCCTGCGCTGGCGATGTTGGTGGGTTTGGCCCTCGATGATTTGCTGGAGAGCCGGATTGGACAGCCCTGGCCACTGTATGCGCTGGCAGCGGGTATTATTGCGGTCATCGCCTGGGATCTGATCGGCGATCCCCAGCAGATCAAGAATTTGTTCACCTACCGCTATGACCGGGCATGGGACCATGAGGCGTGGGACGGTGGTTTTGCGCTGGCCCTGATGATCATCGCCATTCCGATCATCGCCGGAGCGGCACTGCTTGCGTTGGTGCGTGGCCGCACGGGCCGCCGCTGGGGGGTGGCAATTTTATGCGGTGGAGCGATGGCATTGTCGTTATTTTCGCTCAATATCTATATGCCCGCTATCAGCGGGACCATGAGCCAGCAATCGATCTGGGAGCGCTACTACGAGTTGTGTGACCCCACCGACCCGCGGCCGGGCGCCGACCCTCGCAAGCGCTTTTGTGAGCAGCCGGCCATTGGTTATAAGTTGAACTGGCGAGGCGAGACCTTTCATACGGCAAATGAGGTCATCCCAGTTCGAAACGACGATGATTGGGAGGTCTTTATCGACGAGGTCGGTGACGGGCCGTTTTACGCGATCATGCAGCACAGCCGCTACCGTGGAGAATTTCAGCGCAATCTCCCGGATCGGTTTAGCGGACAGGCTTGCTTGGTCCACGATTCCAATCTCAAATTTGTCCTCGCCAAGGTTCCCTGCGACGACGACGATCCCCACCGCGTCGACGGAGACGACGACGAAGACAATGAAACAGATCAAGACGCCGAGGAAACGGAGTAATACCACGGCGATAATGAGAGCTTCCCTTTGTAGCAGTTTGTTGTTACGCTCCCTGCGCCAAAGTAGAGTGAAATTAATTTGTGGGTCATCAACGGAGATAGTCGATGAGCAATGCGAAGGTGACGTTGGACGGTACGGATCACCAATTCCCGATCGTCGAGGGCAGTGAAAATGAAGTTGGAATCGATATTGCCAAACTCCGGGGCTCCACCGGTGCGGTGATGCTCGATCCGGGATATGGAAATACCGGCTCTTGTCAGAGTTCGATCACCTATATCGATGGCGAAAATGGCGTGTTGCGCTATCGGGGTTATCCGATCGAGGAGCTCGCCGAGCAGGTATCCTTCGAAGAGGTCATCCACCTGCTGGTGTGGGGTGAGCTTCCGAACGAAGAACGACTCGAGGACCTCAAGGCGAAGCTCACGGAATATGCTGTCGTCGACGAGGGCATCAAGAAAATCTTGGAGGGCTTTCCCCGTCACGCTCATCCAATGGCGATGTTGTCATCGCTGTTTTCGGCCTATGAGACCTATTATCCGACGACCGGTGATAGCGAAGAAGACGTGCTGCGGGTGCTGGCCGGGATCAATACCCTGGCGGCCTATATTTATCGCTATAAAGAGGGTCTTCCCTACGTCTATCCGTCGAAAGATCTCGATTTCTCGAGTAATTTTTTGCATATGACCTACGGAAGCCACGGTGCCGATCCCGACATCGATGAGGTGGTGGCCAAAGCGATCGATAAATTGCTGATTCTTCACGCCGATCACGAGCAAAATTGCAGCGCCTCCACAACCCGAATGGTGGGCAGTGCAAAGGCTTCGCTTTATGCTTCTATCGCCGCCGGCGTCGGAGCATTGTCGGGTCCTCTTCACGGCGGCGCCAATCAGGCGGTGCTCGAGATGCTTCGCAATATTCAGGAGGGCGAAGGGGATGTGGCCGAATATGTGGAGTTGGCCAAGGATAAGTCGTCGAGCTTTCGTCTGATGGGCTTTGGCCATCGGGTGTATAAGAACTTCGATCCCCGCGCGAAAATCCTCAAGGCGTCGGCCGACGATGTTCTGGACTCGTTGGGACTCGACGATCCGCTCCTCGATATCGCCCGGGAGCTGGAGCAGGTGGCACTGGAAGACGAGTTCTTCGTCAAACGCCGGCTGTATCCCAACGTCGATTTTTATAGCGGGATCATCTACCGGGCGCTCGAGATCCCGACGGAGATGTTCACCGTCATGTTCGCCCTCGGTCGAGTCTCGGGATGGGTCGCTCAATGGCAGGAGATGCGTAATGATCCGGCGTTCCGGATTCATCGACCGCGTCAGATCTATATCGGTGAGAACGAGCGTTCCGTACCGCCGATTTCGGAGCGCTGAGTCAATTCGTAGCATCAGACAAAAACGCCGGCGACTCCAATCCAATGGGAGGTC
>SKPJ01000463.1 GCA_007119595.1 Myxococcales bacterium | reverse complement strand
TTCGTAGGAGCCGTCGGCTGGCACCACGATATCGCGGGAGGTCTCGATGCCCAGTCCCACGTCGCTGAAGCGATGAAAGAGATCGGGGTCGTCACCGATCGTCCCGTCCTCATTGGGTTCGCCAAAGGCGAATCCCGGCTCCGGAAGCCCCAGTGAAAAGACGGTGATTCGCAGCCATTGGCCGGCTTCGGCGTCCAGGGTGTACACATCGCGATCCTGAACGGGTTGGCCGTCGACGGTGTCCGGGGGATCGATATTTCCGACAAAGGAAAAGCGCTCCCCTTCGTCGGGAACCTCGATGGTTCCGGTAGCGTCACCGCTCGTCATATCGAGGTCCGGATCTTCGGCGAGGTCGTCGAAAAAGCTCTGGGTGGGGCGACATACGGAGTCCTCGGCGGTGGTGCCGGGGCCGCATTCGAGGTCGGAGGCGGGAATGCATACCCGCTGGCTGGTGTCGAAGAGAGTTCCTTCGCCACAGATGCCCTCGATGGGCACGCAGGGACCATCGCCCTCGAAATGCTCCGTATTGCCCGCACAGACGTCGTCGGCGACGACGCATTGTTCGTCATACACCACGGTTCCCGGACCGCATTCCAACTGGGTTTCGGGAATGCAATAACCGTCGTCCTCGATGGTATCGCCGCCACATGCCAGATCGGCGTCGGCCGTGCATTGACCGATATTTTCGTTGAGTTCGGTCCCTTCGGCGCAATAGTGCTCGCCGCCGGGGACACAGCGTCCCAGCAAGGCGTCGTGTACTTCTCCGTCATCGCATTGCGGCGTTTCAGCGACGCATTCGCCGAGCTCGTCATCCAAAAGGGTGCCCTCACCACATTCGATGGTCTCCGTTTCGTCACCGTCGCTATTGGTATCGGCATCGTCGCCATTTTCGCCCCCACCACAGGCGATGAGAGCGACGGCACTAATACCGACGAGCAATATTTGAAGCTTGGTCTTCATGGGGTCCAATCTCCGGGTAAATCCACAGAACAGAGGGTTCGATGCGCCCGTTTGATGGGCGCGAAATTTGTGGAGCTCAATTCAAACAGGTCAACGACAGAGTCCAGGATTCCAATTCGGCACTGCTAAAGGAACTATTATTGACCACTTCCAACCACCAGACGCCATTGGCCGATTCACCGAATAATGGGTCGAGGGATTCACTGGGTGCCGTCTCGTCGGGATAAACGGTGGTCAAATTCCCCGATGTGCTCTGTCGAAGGGCGATCGTCTCGTCGTCTTCCAGCGCCGGTGCGCGCAAGTTGACATCAATACTAAAGGAGGAACCGGCGGGCATGACGACGCCGATGGACAGATCCACCAATTCACTACAGTCGGACACCGAAATCGGTGATTCACCGGTGCTACTGGTCCCGATATCCAGCACCGGATCGTGTTCGTTCATCACTTCCAAGACCATCACTTCCAACCCGTCGATGGTGAATTGAGCGCCGGCGCTGATGTCGGTCAATCCCTCCAATTCAATGATGTACAATCCCGGTGTAAAGCGCGGGATTTGAAGGTCGACGCGATCGTCTCCTTCGGCCTGGTGGACGATCTCTCGTTGGTCGGTATCCCAGATGCGCAGGGCGAGTTCCTCGTCGCCCTCCAAAAGCGCGGTCAGGTCGAGCAAGAGGTCGGTATTTGGGCGAAAGACGAAGCGATGGGCTTGTCCTTCGTCGAGGGCCTCGAGGTCGTAGCTGTCGGAGAAATCGGTGTCGACGTCGATGATGTCCACCGGTGTCGACGCCTCGACATTGGCTTCAAAGCCGAGGGTGGCGTGAGCTCCGGTATTGTCGACCTGCAAGGTGAATTCGCCGGGGCCGGGCAAGACCTCACTCAAATTGAGATGCTCGTCGATGCTCTCCATCTCGAAAACGATCTGATCATCGGGGTTCAACAACCGTACATCCGGCGCCCGTCCGCTGTGATAGGAGATCGATCCGGTGAGCAGATCGAAGGTATCGACGTCGAAGGTCTCTTCGTAGCGCTCGCCGGACTCCAAAGAGACCACGGGATCGCCGACCATTTCGACGTCGATACCACCGGAAATGGGCGGGGAACCGAAGATGCCGTTGGTGACGTAGGGCCTGATGGCCAAGAAGTAGACCCCGGGAGAGGTCACCGAGAACTCAAAGGAATTGGTGGTGGAAAACGTCGACTCCGTGGCCACCATATTTCCGTCGGTGTCGAAGATCGAGGCCTCGGGCTCGCCCTCTTCCACGGAGATTTCGACGTCGATAAAGGCGGTCGTCGGGGCATCGATGAGCACAAAACGCCAGTCTCCCTGATCCAGGTTTTCGGCGGGAATATGGGCCTCGAAACTCGACTCTTCCTCTTCATCCAGCGTGTATCTCGGCGGGTTTGCGACGGTCGATGTCGACACGAAACCGTTGATCGTGGTCGAAGAGTTATTCTGGAATTCCAATAGATAGGTGCCGTCTTCGGGGACGTAGAAAAACTCCCGGTTGCTCTCCTCGGGATTAAAGCTAAATTGGTTTTCCGCCAGTACGGGATCGATGGTGCGCAGTCTCTGGCCATCGAGGAAAACGGAGCTGGTCACCGGCGTGGCGTCGAGCGAGCGATGGGAAATAAAGATGACCTCGCCGGCTTCGGCGGTGATCTCTTCTTCTGTGAAATCTCCGGGCGACAAATCCTCGGTCCCCCGTGCTGAGAGCGTAAATTCGGTACTGGGACCGGTGAAGCGCTGGGCGTCGAAATGCAGATATAGGGTGGAGATGTCGCTGGTATCGATGACCGATCCCCGGCCGGCGGCCACGTCGTGACGCTCCGAGAACTCGGAGGGCGTCGTCCAGACCTCTACGGTCGCAGATTGTACGTCGGCGCCGAGTTTGGTGGGGGTGATGACGATATCACTTTCCGCGGATACGTCGATCTCGACCAGGTTGTCCGTCGCATCCAACAAATCGCCGTGAAGTGGTTCTTCAAAGAGATCCCATGGCCCGGCGTCGGGGGCGCTGAAGGCCTCGATAAGACCGACGTATTCCCATGATTCCTCCCCAAAGTCCTCGGCATTTTCCAGGTTTGAAATCGAGGTTTCGATGCTCAATTCGTAGGTGCCATCGGCGGGAATGGCGACGGTGCGCGTCGGGGCATTGGAGAGACCGGCCACGGTGGCTCGTACCCATTTCGCGTCGTCGCCAAAATCGTCGTCGCCAAAAAGGGTAAACGCCGGCGACGGCAGTCCGCGGGGATAGATCGTGATCTCGAGCCACTGCCCTTCAGTGCCCACCAGATCGAAACTCTGGGTGGGCCCGTCGGCCAACGATCCCGTAAAAATAAAGGAACTATCCGACGAAGGTACGATCGGTTCTCCGTCGGAGTGATCGATGATGGCGTCGGCGGCCAATTGGTCGGCGAAGGTGCGTTGCGGGATACAGATACCGTTGCTGGCCACGGTATTTTCACCGCATTCAATGGCCTCCAGATCGACACATTGGCCGGAGGAGACGTCGAATTGGGTGCCCTGTGTACAGATCTCATCTTCGACCAACTCACAGCGCGTCTCGTCGCCCAACTCGGTGCCCGGTCCGCAGATATCTTCCTCGAGCATACAGGTCTCGTCGGCCAGGACTGTGCCCGGGCCACAGCGGAGGGGATCGGTGACGCGACACAGGCCGTCTTCGGCGTGGGTTCCCTCTCCACAGGCGACGTCCGCGGCGGATACACATCGCTCGGCTTCCACGTCGTATAGTGAGCCCTCGCCGCAGAAGATCTCCGGCTGTTCACAATGTCCGGCGGGAGTGACGATCTCGTCGTCGTCGCAGTCGTGTTCGACGGGAATACGCACTCCATCGGCCAGCGTTGTGCTTTCTCCGCAGCCTACGACGGACTGTTCTTCTTCCGATTCGACGTCCTCTTCCTCCTCCTCCTCGCCCCCGCAGGCCGTTAAAACGAGTCCAAGCGTCGAGATGAGCAGTCCGCTCAGCACTAAATTCCAAAAGGAATGTCGAGTCATCTTGATTCACTCCGATAGGTCCAACGCTGAATGCAACGATTTAGCGGCAGATTGGCGGCGTATTCGGTATCGTAGCCCCTTCACAGGATTTATCACGACCGATGTGAAATGAAAACCGGGTGGGTGCGATCGCGAGATCGCGCTCAGGGTCGCCGGTGCAACAGGCCAAGGCTTCGCAGCAACAGAGCGAAGATGGCGGCCGTAAGGGTCTGGGTGGCGCCGACGGGCCAGTCGGCGAGGTATGCAAAATAGTAGCCCAAAAAGCCGGATAGGCCGCCGGCGATGGCGGCGATGACAAAGACC
>SKPJ01000490.1 GCA_007119595.1 Myxococcales bacterium | reverse complement strand
GGTGTTGTGCGAGAAGACGGGATACGACCCGGCGGAGATCGAGTTGGATTTCGAATTGGAGGCCGACCTGGGAGTAGACACGGTCAAACAGGCGGAAATCATGGCGGAGGTTCGAGAGGAATTCGAGCTGGAGCGCGATGAGGAATTTCGCCTCTCCGATTATCCGACGTTGGAGCGAATGGCAGATTATGTGGTGGAGCAACTGGGAAGCACGGCGCCGGTTGTCAGCTCAGAGGTACAACAACCGGAGCCGGTTCTCGAAGAGCCGGTGCAAGCCGTCGAAAATGTACCCGCCGAAGAGTTACAGACTCCGAGCTACAGTAACGGAGCTGCTTCCAAAAAGGTCAATGGCACAAGTCATCTAAATGGTTCGAGTAATCTAAATGGTTCGAGCAATCTAAATGGTTCGTCGGGCTGGGCCGCCGCCTCTGACTACGCTGGGATCGACGGTATGGCGTCGAGTAGCGAAGATTCAGGGCGGCGGTCGATTACAGCCCACGATATCGAAGCAAACGCCGTGATCAGCGGTTGTGCCGTCGGGATTCCCGGAACGGAAAAACTCTTCGCCGAGGAGACCATCGAGTGGTTGATGGAGGGAAGAAACTTCATCGAGAGTTTGAGCGATAAAGTCCGCGAGTCGATGGCCAATAAGGGGGTAACGCGGATTCAAAAACACGAGGACGGCGGCGGAGAACTCGTGGAGATCACCGACCCCGACCAGGTACTCAAACTCGGTGGTGTATGCGGTGATTTCGACCTCTCCGAATGGGGGTTGTCGGATCGGTTGATCGAATCCATCGATCGCACCAGTCAATTGGCGATGGCCGCCGGCTTCGAGGCTCTTCGCGACGCCGGATTGCCCTTGATTCCGCGCTATCGAGAGACCCGTTCGGGTAAGAAAGTGACCATCGGATGGACGCTGCCCGAGAAAGTGGGCCAGGAAACGGGTGTTATCTTCGCCAGTGCATTCGCCGGCGAGGATGCCGTCATCGATGAGTTGATGGCGAGTCAACGAGACGAGGACTACCAATTTAATCACCGATTTTTGCTGCGGATTTTGGGCATCGCAAATTCCCGATTCGCCGAATATGTGGGAGCTCGGGGACCGAATATCAAGATGAATAACGCCTGCGCGTCGACGACGGCCGCTGTGGCCATCGCCGAGGATTGGATTCGGCTTGGGCGCTGCAAGCGGGTGGTCATTATCTCGGCCGATGATCCCACGGAAGAGACGATGATGGAGTGGCTGGGAAGTGGCTTTTTGGCCGCCGGTGCGGCGACGACGGAAGGCGAACTAAGCAAGGCTGCGCTGCCCTTCGACAGGCGCCGTCATGGCATGATCGTCGGTATGGGAGCGCTGAGCTTGATCGTCGAAGAGAGCGGACTTCCGGAGAGCCGGGGAATCGAGCCCTGTGCCGATGTGCTGGCGACCCATTTCGTCAACAGCGCCTATCACCCGACTCGACTCGACGTCGATCATATTGCCGGCGAGGTCACAGAACTCATCGAAAGAGCCGAAGATCGCTTCGAGCTCGACCGCGCCGAAATCGCGGACCGGACGGTCTTCATCTCCCATGAAACCTATACGCCGGCCCGTGGTGGAAGTGCCGATGCTGAAATTGCCGCGTTGCGCCAGACCTTCGGTGATAAGGCAAACGAAGTAGTCATCGCCAATACAAAGGGCTTTACCGGCCATTCGATGGCCGTGGGCATTGAAGATGTGCTGGCCATGAAGGTGCTGCAGCACGAGCGGGTTCCGCCGATCGCCAACTTTGAGCAGCCCGATCCAAAACTCGGCGATCTCCGGCTCAGTCAGGGCGGTGAATACGACGTGGACTACGCACTTCGATTGGCCGCCGGTTTTGGTAGCCAATTGGCGCTGGCGCTGTTTCGGTTCCGGGCCCGCGGCGAGGATCGAGTCTTCGATGCCGCAGCCTATGCCGATTGGTTGGGCGCCGTCAGTGGCTTCGATTACCCCGAATTGTCGGTCGAAGATCGGGTGCTCCGCCTTCGGCGCGGCCAACCCGACGATCGGCCACCGGGCGGTGGAGTCCGACCGGAGAGTCAGCCTGCTGCAACACCGAAGCACAACGCCAATCCATTTGGTTTTCAGCCGGTGACTGCCCGGGCGAAGTCGGCGGCCACTGCCGATAAGCAGGCCCTTCAAAAACGCTTAAAAGACCGCACCGTCGCCATCGTCGGTGATAACGAGGAGGCATTGCGCTGGATGCTTCACACGGTCCGCGATTGCGGCGCCAATGCCGTGGTCCTCGAGCCGAGCACCGTCGACTTGATCGACGAGGCCGAAATTCGCGCTCAATTCGATGGCTTCCAAGGTGTCGACGGCGTCATCAATCTGTTGGGCTTTGGCAGGGAAGTGGCTACACCGGACGACGTCTATCTGGCGGCACGCCGAACCTTTCATCTGGCTCGGGCCTTCGCCGACAATTGTGGTTCGGAGCCCGGCGAGGAACACTTCTTTTTGAGCATCACCGCCCGCGGTGGTCGCCTGGGGATTTCCAATGGCTCTGCTGGTTCGAATTCGAAAGTGACTCCGGACATTGCTCCGGCGCCGGAATGTGGAGCAGTCGGCGGATTTACGAAGGCATTATTTCACGAGTGGAGCGAAGCCTCGGTGCGAGTCGTCGATGTGGTCGATGGCGGGCTGTATTTCGAGCAAGGGTTACAGGTGCTCCATCAACTCTTCTTCGGAGATGACTATCCGGAGATCGGGTTGTTGTCCGACCTGTTGTACGAGCCGGTCTTCCTAAAACAAAGTGCGGTCGAAGATCCCGGGACCGAGCCCACCGTTTCGCCCACTAAAGATTCGGTGATCGTCGTCACCGGCGGAGCCAAGGGAATCAGCGCCGAGGTTTGCGTCGATCTGGCGCAGCGCTACGGATGCCGGTTGGCCCTGGTGGGGCGAAGTGAGTTGACCCACGCCGATCCGCTCTCCGTCGATTTGGACGCCGAAAAACAAAGGGTTCGCCAGAAATTGGAGGCCAGCGGAGAGCGGGTGACCCCCGTGAAAGTGCGAGACCAGTTGTGGGGGCTCAAATCGCAGCGGGAGATCGCAGAGAATATGCGCCGGATGAGGCGCGCCGGAAGCGACGTGGAGTATTTTTCATGTGACGTCTCCGATGCCGTCGGTGTGCGAAAGCTCTTTGCCGACGTTCGACAGCGCTTCGGCAACGTCACCGGCGTTATCCACGGCGCAGGCGTGGAGGAGAGTAAATACCTGGGCGACAAAGACGTCGCCGGATTCGACAAGGTATTTCGCGGCAAAGCACTCGGCGGATTGCATCTGTGGAATGAACTCCGAGTTACGGATGCCGAGTTCTTCGTCGTCTTCTCCAGCGTCGCCGGTCGTTTCGGCAACGAGGGACAGACCGATTATAGCGCGGCCAATGAGATGCTCTCCACGCTGGTAAATCAGATCAACGCCACCAGTGATATTCGCGCATTGTCCATCGATTGGACGGCGTGGGGCGATGTCGGCATGGCCGTCGATGGCTCGATGCAGACGATTTTAGAGGCCCGTGGCGTTGAGTTTTTGCCCTGCCAACTCGGTGCGCCGATGGTGGGCGATGCCATCGAGTACGGTCTGATCGGTGAGGCCATGGTGGCCGGTGAATTGGGTGAAATGGGCGGCGAATTCGTCGTCGAAATCTCCGATGATTGCCCTGTCGATGCCACGGAAGCCGGGCAATTGGCGCTTATCGACAAAGTCGTGGAACGAGGTCGCGAAGAACTTGTCGTGGAGCGGGTCTTCGATCCGGAGCACGATCTCTTCATCGATGATCACGTCTATGAGGGAACGGCCATTTTGCCGGGCGTGATGGGATATGAATTGATGGCCGATGCCGCTCAATTGCTGACCAAGATGCCCGTTGCCGGCGTGGAAAACGCTCGTTTTGAGCGAGCGCTCAAGATTCACCGCGGGGAGCCGATTCGGGTCACCGTCACGGCCCGTATCGCGGGCCGGGAAAAGGGACGGAAAAGAGTTGAAACGGTCGTCGAATCCCATCGGAAAAGCCGCACGGGTCGAACGCTTCGAAAGGAGCATTTTCGCGCCCAGATATTGTGCGGAGAAAAAAGCGCCGACCAGTCCTGGCGGCTGACCTTTGATGATGACGTGCAATGGCGACAGGGACCGAAGCGCGCGGAGATCTATCGCCGGTTCTTCCACACCGGGACGTTTCGAGTCCTCGATGAAGTGCCGTTTGTCTCCGACGACTTCGCCATCGGATACGGCCGGGTTCCCGGTCGCCCGCTGGTCGATGACCAGC
>SKPJ01000247.1 GCA_007119595.1 Myxococcales bacterium | reverse complement strand
TCTCTATTGCTCAGGAGTACGGCATCGGCGGCCAGCCGGGCGTGTCGGCCATTGCCGTTGGCGAATGGATGAACACGGACCACCCGGTGGTGAAATCGTGCAGCTATCTCTCGTATGGAGAAGGTTTCGTTGTCGATCCAATACTGCGTATCATCGCAGACACCTTTTAATTCCGGCCATATCCGTTCCTTCGGCACCCCGATATTTTTATCGGAGTTGCCCCGTCGGGATCATCGAAGGTCACTCTTCATCCCACAATTTTCTACGGTCTTCGCGCAACAACTCTTCGCTGTATTCGCGGAGTCGTCTTTCTCTTTCCTGCGATGAAATCTCTTGATCTTCGAGCCGCATCGTCTGACTTACCTGTTCGAGACGGTGCTCTGCGAGTTCTCCAGCGCGCTTCTCGAGGATCTCCTGGAGTCCGTTCCGGGGAACGAATGCGTAAACAAGGTCACACTCCAGTCCGGCGGCGACTTTGCGAAGAGTGCGAAGAGAGATTCCATCGTCTACTTCGCGTTGTTCATACTGGGTCACCGCAGACTGACTGACATCCAGCCGATCAGCTAGCTGCTGAGTGGTCATGCCGAGCGCTTCTCGCAAGGTGCGAATCCATCCCCCTTTGGGACGTTGAATCGGCATATTTTCCCGCAGGGCTTTCAGCTTCTTATCGAGCTGCCGGAGACGAAGTTTCTGAAATTGGTCACTCATAATATTCGAGCCCTAAGTAGGAATAACTTATCAAAACCCACCCTGTTAATTAGTTATTGCTTATTAACACAGCGAATTTCAATAACCAATAACTAGTTCTCGTCCGGAAACCCCGAATCTGAGCAAGGCCGAGATGAAATCGTTGAGATGGCCATGTCGCGAAACCGCAGGCATATCCGTAGGTTATTCCAAGTGTTGAGCGAATGGCCAGATCGCGATTTCAGCCGGCAATTGCGAAATTCCGGGGTTTCCGGACGGGAACTAACTAATAGGGTGTGATCTATCTTCGTCGGTCGAAGGGTCGGAGCAGCAGGGCGAAACCTGACAAGGAGCACGACCGCAGCTGTGGCAGCGCCACCGCAAGGGAGTTGCGACACCGTCAGATTCGGTCTGCTGCTTCGCAACCGAGAACCGACGGAGGTGGATCACACCCTAACAAATATTCGAGTCTTCCGGCGTTTACCGCCGACCTTACGCGCAAACCACGCGCGTACAAGAGATACGCCTCCCCATCGAGCTTTGACCATAATCCAGCCCCGCGGACGCGGGGAACACACCAAAGGACACGCATGGGCCTGTAATGCTTTGGCCACCTGGAGATCGAACGACCTGATATCGGGCTCATATGGCGCACCACAGATCTCCCTTTTTCACAAAATCATATCGCAAATCTCGACAATTCCCCCCCTTGCACACCGGACCCACCTCGGTTTAATCTCCCAGATACGCAGTACACAATCAGAGGCCCCTTTACGCAGCGCACCGTCGAGCCAGGCGCACTATTGCTCGTTGTCCGGACATCTTGGGGTCGTCCGGGAGCGGCAACGGTGGGCGCATTGTCTCTATCTCTGGAGAGGTTTGATATGTCTGCACTGCCACTGACCGAAGTTCTTGATTTCTACCAATTTACGCCGGGCCGACGGATTCACGCCGCACGCCGGGTCAAAGAGATCGCCGCCGACATCGGCCATCCGACCATCGAGTCCCGGGCCAACGCCGTCATCGTCCACGACACGCAGACCCTGAAGCTCACACGTAAGTGGCGGCATAGCCGCACGATCCGGGCCGGCTCGCGCACGATGGCCACCGAACTCGACAGCGCCGTTGACCGGTGCATGGGCGCCATATTCCGCGCCACCAACGAGTGGCTCGACAATTTCGGCGACCACTCCCCGGACGCAGAACGGGTCCAACAATTTCTGGCCTACCACTTCCCCGAGGGCGTCGGCGAAATCACGACCCTTCCCTCGGAAGACAAGTCGGCCTACGGCTATGACCTGCTCAATCAATTCGACGACGCCTGGAGTGATATCCCGGAGCTCATCGCCGTCGGCCAATACGTCGCCCGACTCCGCGAATTGCTCGACCAATACGAGGAGGCGTTGCGACAGACCGAGACCCGCCCCGTCGAATACGAAGACGTCCGCGCCGCCCAACACCGCGGCGAAGACCTCATGAGCCGTCTCGTCGTCAAAATACTCGGCGATTTCAGCGAAAAAACCGACGAAGATGCCCACATCCGAAACCGCCTGATGGCACCGATCATCGAGCAAAACGAGCGCATCAAGGAGAGCCACAAACGCCGCTCCCAGCTCCGCGACGTCGACCCCGAGACCGGCGAGATCGTCGACGACGACACAGCCCCCATCGACGACGACGCACAAACCGACGATGAACCGGCTCCCATACCGGAGCCCGCCCGACCCTAACCTGTAATAACTTCGCTCCACGGAGGGTATCGCCCCCCCTTAAGAGCTGATCAAACCAAGAAAAGCCCCCCGGTTGACGGGGGGCTTTTCTTGCATCTAGCACCTTATTCTGGGCATCGACACCCAGATTTTCTGCCCTATCCAGCGAGACGCCATACCGCACCGGTAGATCTTCCTGGTTGATCCAGGATTTTTTCATATATCACCGACAAATTTCCTGCTTCACCCACCGATTTTTTCACCTCGCCCCCCCTCCATTGCTGATTCAACCAGCATTTTTTCGAACTCGAGTCCAAAAAATCGCTGCCACCAGCAGCCACCGACCCCCGTCGCCCCCCCCGACTTTTCTGATTGATGCAGCGTATTTTCTCGCTCCACCGACAAAATTTGCTGCATGATCCCGGAATTGCCCCCCGTCGACCCCCCGGAGCATCTGACATCTGACCCCTGACCGACACCGTCGAACTCGGCTATGTCTGCACCGCCCAGTCAAACTAGCCCACGACTCGCCATTCGAGATCCGTCTTCCGTCCCAGTGTTTGTGACTTAAAAGTGTGTCCCGCCTGCTGGCACTTTCCCACACCCCTGCTCGTAGTGCACCACCACCAAACGGCGTTTTACCCCGGAAAGACTGGCTGATGAGCATCTCCCGGGCGGTTTTTTCCCGGGTCAACCTGGGTCAACTCGGGTATATATCGATCGTGTAAGGAGAGGGACAGCCGATCTATCACTGCAGAGGTTTTAGTAATATTCGGATCACAACGGATCGTGAGTCCTGTTCCGACAATGAGTTTCCACTCGGGATTTTTATTGGCGGCTACACCCCTTGAGGTTGGACTCCACATACCAACAACTGGCCTCATCTCGAGGCCAGTTGCAAAGACATCCTCGACCAGGGCCTGGCCTCCGGCGACGGCATCTACTACATCGATCCCAGCGGCGAGGGCCAGAGTGTCCAAAACGTCTACTGTGATATGACCACTGAGGGCGGTGGATGGACGCTGGTGACGGTCAACGGCACCAACGGCCGCCCCGCGTCGTGGTCAAATAATGCCTATCCTCGCCCAGGTGCCAGCGACTACGGCTTTGTTGATGCCGCCGCGGAGGGAGTGAGCGCGATCACTTCGGGAGGTGCGCGAAAAAACGGACCGCGCTCGCTGACGCTTTCCCACACCCCTGCTCGCAGCACACCACCACCGAACGGAGATTCACCCCGAAAATACTGGCTAATGAGCATCTCCCGGGCGGTTTTTGGGCGACGCGCGGCAAAGATCGATTGCCGACGGTGATCCACATTGATCGCCAAAGCACCGAACTAAACAAACCTTTACAGCGATCGATCGTACTAGAATCAATCTGCAATCCGGGGGGTCTTGTAACATCGGCGGCCACCCCATAGAGTACGCGCATCGTAGACATCAGAAGTAGAGTTGACGGGGAAACAGGTTTTAGCTCGCGCAATCGAGGGCCCATCGTCTGTGGTGGGGTCCGTGGTCGTGTATTCAGCTAATCCTCTTAGATCAGATTAATTTCGTTTTTGGGCGAATGTTCATGCTCTCATGAAGATTCTGAATCGATGCATTGCGCGCCAAATAACTCACTGGAGCCCACCGTGAACTATTCGAAATTCTTCAAGCACGCCACTACCTACTCTCCCGTTCCGTATCAGCAGCAATTGGGGGAGGAGTCACTTCCAACGATTCTCGACATTCCTACCGGATTGGGCAAGACGGCAGGTGTTACCGTGGCTTGGTTGTATCGGCGTCTGACACAACCCGCTGAGACACCTCGACGGCTGGTCTACTGCTTGCCCATGCGTACGCTCGTTGAGCAGACATGCGCGGCTTGTGTGGAGTGGTTGGCTAATGCGGCGGGA
>SKPJ01000447.1 GCA_007119595.1 Myxococcales bacterium | reverse complement strand
CTACCAACACGATATGGTTCAGGGAGTCGAGGATCTGCGCACCTCCGTGGAGACCAACTCGGCGGTCGAAAAATTCGTGCGCGGTGTCACCGCCGGGTTCAACACCCCGACCTTTGTGGTCGACGCTCCCGGCGGAGGCGGAAAGCGCGACGTCCACTCCTATGAGCACTACGATACGGAGACCGGCATCAGCGTATACACTGCACCGTCGGTCAAGCCGGGACAGCATTTTCTGTATTTCGATCCCCTCCATAGCCTGGACGAAGAAATCCAAAAGGCCTGGCGTGACGAGGACCAGACAAAAGAGATGATACGGGCCGCCCAGACAGCTGCCGGGTTACAGAAACTAGATTGATTCGGGGCGCGAGGCGGGTTGATGCGATGATGGAGATCGGCGATATATGATGCGTTATGCATAGATGGACCCATCGATACGTCTCTTTATGGAGACCGTAGTATACTACTGAAAAGGACTTATCTGATGCGATGGATACGATTGATGAGCGCGATTACTCTGGTCAGCGCGACGATGGCTGTGATGGCGCCGGCGAGCGCCGATGCTTTCTTTCGAGCAGGCGCCGAGCTTCGCTGGGTTCCCCTGTCTCACGGGACGATGACGGAATCGGAAACCGATGCCAGCTTTGAACCCGATCGGGGGCTGGGCAGCACGGGCATTGGAGTTCGAGCTCTATTCGCGATGGGTCCCATCGGATTGGGAGCGAAATTCAATCTCACACGTCATGTCTTTGACAACGATCAACTCGATTACAACCAATTCGATGCCAACGCCCAACTGCGGGTGGGGCTTCCGATGACCGGCTTTGCGGGATACGTGGAGCTCGGGCCGGCGGTCTCATTGGATCTCGCCGGGCTGGGCTATAACGCCGGCGCCGGCCTGGAGTTCGAACTTGTGGATTTGCCACTGCTCGATACCCATCTGGGGCTCGGTGCTCAATATGTGTCGCTTCCCATCGATGTCGGGCCAAATACCACCTATCAGCATGAAGATCTTCGGGCTATCATCTTTCTGGGCGTCGATCTGGCCCTGCTGAATTGACCCCAAAGGTCGACGGTATCACCTATTTTCTTGCGCCCTCGAGGGACTCGATCAACCCTCGAATTTCGCCGTCGATGGATGGTCCATCGGGTGCGGCGGACCGGGTTTGATTAGGCGCAGGTAGATATTCGATGAATCGCGAGTGGTATCTCATCGACGACGAGGGCATTCATCCCCTGGATATGAACGAAGAACCCATAGACTTTTGGGAGCAATTCGATCGCGATGATGACGCGGCCCCTTGGCCTTCATTTAATCAAGTGATCCTCGACGCCTCGCCGGCCGATGTGATCGATGCCTTTCGGCGTACGGCACCCCGGCTCGGCATCGAACTCGACGAGATCACCGATCGCCCGGAGCGATGGAGCGACGCAGTCGTGATCGCCCGGGCCGACGAATTGGTCGCCATCGGCGAGCCCGGCGTGGAACTCGATCACCGAGTTGTAGCTCTTCCATGGACTGAAAAATTATTCGAGGAACTCGGCTGTGACGGGGCATTTTTCGGCTACGATCCGGAGGCGGGAACGCTCCATTTGACTCGATTTGAAAAGGGCCAGCCCGACTTCGCCTGGTGCGATTCACTGATGCCCGGACCCAGCTATGCTATGGTCTTTGATGGCCAGGGGGGGAGCACCGACGAGGACCCCCGCAAATTTGCCCTTCGCTTTTTGGATATGCCGGAGTCCAGTCCCTTACTCGATCGGTATCGATTCGTCCTCGTCAATTTGGAACGGCTGGGATTGGAGACGGTTCGCCCCGAGTTGAAGGAATTACCGATAAGCGCTGTGATGAATGCCCGGAGGACCCAGCAGGTCACGGGCGGGGATATGTGAAAGTCATCGAGTTACACAGTTACAAGGAGCAGAAAGATGAGTAGCAGAGATACGTTTCGGATTCTCGTGACCATCTTGGCCGTGGGAGCTCTGATCGTCTGGACCGGCTGTGGTGATCCCGACGTGGGCAGCGAGTCGAGCACCGTCGGTGGAAGTTGCTCGCAACACTCGGATTGTGATGATTTTTGTTTGACCGATTGGCCGGGCGGGATGTGCACCGTCTTATGCGACGACGACAACGACTGTCCTCTGGGTACGGCGTGTATTCAGGAGGAACACGGGGTCTGCCTTCTCGAATGCCGCGAAGACCGGGATTGTCCCGGGGGATATGAGTGCGACGACGAAGATCGCCGTGGCCATTCCGGCAAAAGAGATGTGTGCGTAGAGGACTGAGAAGTCACTTTGTCGTCCTCGCGTTAGGTTCCAACTTCGGACCGATACGAATCAAAAACCCCGGCCAGTTGCGCCCCCAGACGGCGCGCTCGTCGGGGTTTTATTTTGGGAATATGGATAAAGACGGCGTCGGCCCATCGATCGGCTTGTCGGGCTTTTTCGCAGGCGCCAAGCGAGTGGTAGAGCAGGGCGTTGCAAACAAAACGCCCGCAGTCGCGGCTGATCTGAGCCTGGAGTTCGTCATCCGGTGCAGCGGCGTTGAATCCATCGACCATCGAAGTCAGTTCTGATTGCGGGGAACGCGAGCTCGGCCCGCCGTCGATCAATGGATCAACGCGGGAGGCCCCGGAGGCGTTGCTGCGCTCATTTTTTGCTCTGATTTCAAAGGCGATCGACGAGCGATCGGCGGCCAGTCCCAGATGGACGAAGAATACCGGGGATGGGGCTGTTGCTCGAAGGTGAGTGTGCGCAAAGCGGGCTGCCTCGTCGAAGGTAACGGGCAGTCGGTGGGCCTTGAGCCCCATTTTCTCGGCCATCGCCTGTGCGGCATCCCAGGAGGGATTGTAGCTGTGTTCGGCAAAAGGGCCGAATCCAGTGATGATCGGTTGCGCTGTGTAGAGTTTGGAGTTTGTCATCACGGCTGCAGTATTTTTCGAAGAATGGGACGCCGTCGTTTGTCGAGGTCCCTCAGGTCAGTGAGAGCGCTTGATGCTTCGTTATTTCAGTTAAATGACGAAGCGTTTAACTTTCGATCAGGCGAATGTGGCACGATGACGCGACGGTTTTCAAAGCCCTTCGCGGCACGCACGACACGATACGAGACGAGGTCCGACGATGCGAATTCCGCTGGAGTTAGCCTTTAAAAATATAGAACCCACGGCGGCGATGGAAGCCCTGGTGCGAGAGAGGGTCGAGAAATTGCTCCAATACCACCGCGGTATCATCACCTGTAGAGTATCCGTGGAGGCTCCCCATCGAAGTGGCAACAACGAAGCGGTAGGCCACCGGGTGCGCATCGAGGTCAGCGTTCCCGGCGATGATATCGTGGTATCCCGCGATCGCAGTCATCGCCACGGCGAATACGATCCCTATGCCGCCATTCGCACCGCCTTTACGGCCGCCGAAAGTCAGCTAAAAAGCTACGCCGGAAAGCAGCGCCGCACCCGGCGACCCCACCAGGCCGGCCCTCCCCACGCGGTGGTGACAAAGCTCTTTGCCGATGAAGACTACGGCTTTTTGGGTACCACCGATGGTCGTGAGATCTATTTTCACCGAAATAGTGTGATCAATGATCATTTCGACGATCTGGAGGTGGGCGAGGAGGTTCGATTCGAGGAGACCATGGGCGACGAGGGGCCCCAGGCGACGACCGTTTCTCCCATCGGGCAGCACGGTCAACATCATCTGTGGTGATGGTTGGCAGGCCGATGCGCGATCGGTGGATGGAATGCATGAGAAGAGTTTTTCGATGTGGATAACATAAGGGGGAACGGGAAAATGGGACGATACGTCTATTATTTTGAGCCTGGAGACGCCGATGGAAGCGCTGCAATGAAACGTTTCCTTGGAGCCAAAGGAGCCGGTCTTGCCGAGATGGCCCGGCTTGGGCTCTCGGTCCCGCCGGGACTGACGATCGCCACCGAGGCCTGCACCCATTTTTTACGCCACGAAAAACATGTTGCGGGCCTAAAAAGTGAAGTGTGCGACGCCATTGCTCGTATCGAGGCGTTCACCGAGACCGGCTGGGGACACGGCCAATTGCCGTTGTTGCTCAGCGTCCGCGCCAGTGCTCCAGCGCCGATGTACGGTGCGATGGGTACGGTGCTCAATCTCGGTATGAATGCTGAGGTCACCGCCGCTCTGGCGCGACACAGCGGTGATGAGGAATTTGCCTTTTCGTGTCGGCGGCGAATGATTCAAAACTACGCACGGGTGGTGTTCGGGATCACCGATCCACAGTGGCAGATTCCCCTGGAGGAGCGGGAGTTGTCGACCCAAGAGTGGAAAACCGTGATCGCTGAGATGGAAAAGACCCTTCGCAGCCAAACCGGTGCTTCCATCCCAGACGATCCCGACGAGCAGCTCTGGCATACCATCGAGGCCATCTTTCGAAGCTGGAATTCCTCTAAGGTTCAGGCGCATCGCAGGTTGCATGGCATTGGCTCTGCCTCCGGCACCGGTGTGACGTTGATGGCCATGGTATTTGGAAATCGCGATTCCCAGAGCGCCAGTGGGGTTGCCTTTACCAGAAACCCGACCACTGGCGAGGATGCTTCCTACGGTGAATTTCTTCCCAGTGCTCAGGGAGAAGATGTGGCGATCGGCCGGCATTCGCCGCAACCCATGCGGTCAACCGATGAGGAGGAGCTAAAGGGACGGTCTCTTCAGGAGCTTTTCCCCTCTGTGTACCACGAGTTACGCGATGTGTTGCAACGCCTCGAAGTACATTTTCGCCACATGCTGGAGGTCGAATTTGTCATCGAATCCGGTCGATTGTGGCTGTTGCAGACCCGCAACGCCGTAGTGACCGGTCGTGCTGCTGTGCGCACGGCCCTCGATATGGTCGATGAGCAACTGATCGACAAGGAGGAAGCGGTACTACGCGTTGATCCAATTCGCCATGTGCCGGATTTGTTGGTACAGCGCGTCAACCGCAGCGAGGATTGCCCGCCGGTGGCATTTCGAGGCAAACCGGCTTCCCCGGGCGTGGCCGTCGGTCGCGTAGTGACCTCGATGGGCGAGGCAAATGCGCGAAAGCGTCGCGGTGAATCGGTGGTGTTGGTGCAGTCGTCGATGGATCTTAAAGATGTCGATACCCTTCGCTTTGTCGATGCCATCGTCTTGACCAGCGGTGGATTGACCACCCATGCGGTGCAGATTATCCGCCAACTGGACTTGCCCTGTGTTTGTGGGGTGCAGACGATCGAGTTCGCCGATGACGGCTCCGGGATCTACTCCGGGAATCGACACATCCCCCGGGGGGAGTTGGTGACTGTTGACGGGACGAGCGGTGAGATCTTCATCGGCGCAGTTCCATTGGTCGACGGGCCACATGACGACGCCGATCTCGTTCGCTTTATCGACATCGCCGATCGCTTTCGACGTATGGACGTGCGCGTCACCGCTGAATCTCTCGATGAGATCGAATATGACCTCGGTGTGGGCGCCGATGGCATTGGTCTGTGGCGAACCGAGAATAGCATTGTCGCCGATCGGGATCGGATGATGGCGATACGAAGGGCCCTGCTTTTTGGCGATCAGCAAACCAATGAAGAGGCGATGCATCAATTGCTTCGATTTCATCGCCGTGATGTCGCTCGATTGCTGCGCGCCGCCAACGGCAGACCGGTGACCGTCCGTTTATTGGATGCTCCGTTATCGCAGTTTTTGCCGGATGACGACCCTGATCTCACCGAAACTGCACAGGCTTTGAAGATGGAGATCGACGAGGTGCGTCGTCGCGTCGATGCACTCCGTGAATCGGAATCGATGGTCGGTCTTCGCGGTGGACGGCTGGCCATCGTTCAGCCATCGATCTATGCGATGCAGGTACGCGCTGTTGTGGAGGCCGCTCGGATCGTCGTCGATGATGGGATTGTGCCCGTCGTCGAAATACTGATTCCCCGGGTTGCCGCCGGCGGTGAAGCGAATTGGATCGTCGACGAGGTTCAGGCGACGATCGCGGAGCATCTTCACGGTGCCACCGAGCAAATCACCTTTGAGATCGGAGCTGTCATTCAACTTCCCCGAGCTGCACTGGTCTGTGACGAGATCGCCCACAACCTCGATTTCATCGTCCTGGCAACCCGGGAGCTGACTCGTTTCAGTTGGGGGATGTCCCCCGCCGGTTCGGGGCGCTTTATGCGCCCTTACGTTCAGAAGGGATTGATCTCACACGACCCCTTCCAGTCGCTGGATCAATATGGCGTTGGCGAATTGGTTCGCATCGCTATCGAAAGGGGCCGAATCGGAGGTGGAGAACTGGTCGTTGGCGTCGTCGACGGTCATGCCAGCGATCCTCGATCGGTGCGATTTTTCGAATCTCTCGATGTCGATCAATTAACCGTCGATCCCGGTGAGGTTGCGGCTACCAAGATCGCGGCGGCACAGGCCTATATCGGTTATGAGCGAATTCTTCGCAAACGGACTCATCCCGGCTCCGGCACAAGCGATCTGTGAGGACGGCTGGTTTCCCCCTATGGTGGTTACTGATTTCGATTCATTCATCCGTTACGTGGAGCATCTGTGAATAGCCCGCTTTGCGTCGAAGGGGGAGAACTCGACGATGTCCGACTCTGTTGGGCCGACGTGGAGGCCCTTTCTTCATCGAAAACAGAGCAGATGCTGGCCGTGCTCAGTCCGTCGGAGAAGGAGCGATACCGGCGCTTTCGTCATCAGCCCTCGCGTCAATGTCATCTGATCACCCGGCATCTGGTGCGCCACTGTTTGAGCGAATTGGGCGATTCCGGTCCTGCAACGTGGCGTTTTGGAGTGCGCCGGTGGGGACGTCCGTTTTTAGAAAATCCCACCGAGCAGTTGGAGCAGTTGGACTTCAATATCGCTCATTCCCGTTTTAAGACCGTGGTCGCCATCAGCTTCAGAGGGCGAATCGGGGTCGATCTGGAACCTGTGCAGCGCCGCGTCGACTCCGATCTGGTGGCCGAAAAATTTTTTCATATCTCTGAGAAAAAACAGCTTCGAGGACTCGACGGCCAGCCACGACGCCTGCGGTTTTTGCAATTATGGGTGCTCAAAGAGGCATGGATGAAGGCCGATGGGCGAGGGATCGGCGCCGGACTCAGCGAGGTGGTATTTCATTTCGATGATGCGGGGAATCCAAGCCTTGTCTCTGTTCCCAATGGCGATGTCGAGCCATGGAAAATAGAACTTCGCCGTGTCGACGATCACCTGTTGGGATTGGCGTGGAATCCAGTAGCCACCAGAAAAAGATAACCCCCGTCAAAAACTTCGACGGGGGCATCGGGGGTTGCATTTTCGGTTGGGGATTACTCGGGCATCACAGGAGGAGCTTCTTGTCCCTCGGCGGGGCCGTCGGCCGGTCCTCCGCCCATGATCTCTTCCATGTCGACGCGTTCTTCTAGGCGCTCGCGCAACTCCGGATCGGTCTGAACGGCCTGGGCCATCATCATAAACTCCTGAAAGTTCATGCCGGCGTCTGCGATGGCGCTATTCATCTCTCCAATAAGTTCCTGCTGGATCGCCTGGCGCTCCTGTGGCGATTCCGCGGCCTCCATACGGGCTCTTGGATCCTCGCGGTTTTCATCGAGTTCCTGCAATGATTCGATGACCTCTGCAAATTTATCGACGTCATCGGTGGTGAAGTCGCGATCTCCCATCGGGTGTGCTCCCATCGATGGTGCTTCCGGTGCCCCGTCGGGGCCATCGATGGCCGGCGCCTCTATTTGTTCGGGCATCTCCGGCGCTTCCGGTGCTTCCGGTGCTTCCGATGGTTCTCCTAGCTCCGTGGCCCCTTCTTCAATTTCAATGCCCGGCTCATCTACTTCCTCCGGTGCATCGCAGGCCGTTACCGACGTAAAGCCAAGTCCTGCTGCGAGTGCAAATATCAAGCTGTGTGCGATCGATTTCTTCATCATGGGATAACCTCTTTAATAAGTCCTGTCGTATCTTCGACATTAGCGGTTGTTGACGGATGTTGCGAGTCTCCATTGAGGAGAGCGCTGGGAGCCTGTGATTTGGCCACAAAGTCGACCTCCGTTTGGATTTGTTCGCGAACTCGTTCATTACTATCCGTCAGATCGGCGATGAGATTGAGCTCTTCGGCCTTTGCGCTGTAATTTGAGTTGATTGCCGGTAGCATCTTGCTGTCGTTGATAGCGGCGATAGCTTTGTCCGTGATGTGCCACATCGAAACATGTTGCACAATACGACAAAAATAAAGGTCGACTCACATCCGGGGGACACTCGATATCCCCCGAAGCGGTGAGCTTTCCACTACATGGCCGGACGCTCGAGCAGATCTGCTTCGCCGCGTTCTTCGAGTTCTTGGCGAAGTCGCTGACCGAGATCGGGATCAAACTGCAATTGCTGTGCGATCTGGGCATATTGCTGCATACTCAAGCCGGCATCTGTGACCTCCTGTTCTACTTGAGCCATAATTTCAGCCTCCACCTGCTGGGCTTCGGCCTGGGTTTCTACGGTGCTCATCCGCTCTTCAATTTCGCCCTCCAACTCCGAGGTAGCCACGACGACATCGGCAAATTTACCGAGCGTCGCGTCGTCCACCTCCGCAGTGTCTGGTTGCGCCGGAGCCATCGATTCACCGGGATGTTGCGGCTCTGCACCAGGTGGCTCCTCAACGGGCTCACTATAGGGATCCTCATGTGGTTCCATCGGCTCCTCGGTGGGTTCCGCTGGTTCCATCGGCTCCTCGATGGGTTCGGCTGGTGCCGCCGGCGTGTCATCCACGTCTGGTGAGGACGAACATCCCACGGCCATGCTCAGACCCAGGGCGATGAGGGTGGCGAAAAAAGCGGTTGCCGGCCGGTTAAAACTCTTCGGAATCATAGGCTCTCCTGCTAGATGGTTGATAAGCGAGGGCGCACCGCCGGTGCGCCTGATGTGTTAAGTGATCATGCAAATGCTATACCACCATTGATTTATGGTGTGATAACTTCGGTATTTCCATCTCGGCGGTGCACCGCTCCGCTCTCAGTTATTCCCCCTGAGGCCTGATGTGGACGAGTTCGTGGTTCGATACCAAGGGTCAAAACATTCAGCGGGTTCAGCTCGCCGCTCTCAATCGGAGTCTCGCAGCGGAGCCACCGGCGAGAGCCGGTCAGCTCGTGGTTGCACGACGATAAACGGCACTGCTTCTTCGGCATGGCAGGTATTGCAGGACTGCGTAAGTGCCTGGATTTGCTCGTCGAAGAGTTCTCCGTCTTCGCTTTCGATGGCCTGTTGAACAGCCGGTACATCTTCGTTTAAAAACGGCTGTCCGGAGGCTCGTCGGGCGGGGCGACGCTCAAAGCCCAATTCCATGGTGGCCACCAGCTTTTCAAGCTGATAGTCGGCATAATCCCAGTTGCGATCGGTGCCCGCCCAGTACAACTCATTATAGCGATAGCCCACCTCCATCATGGCCTGGGAAAACCCGCCCAATTGATCTTCGAGTGCCTTGAGTTTTTCGGCATCGTTGCTGGGCAGCCAGCGATACTCGATATCATCAGCTCCGTCCGTGACGGCGTCGTCGATGATAGGCTCATCGACCGGGCGGTCATCGGTGTCCGCCGAATCGCATCCGAATAAAAAAGGGACGAGAACCAAAATCCAGAGTATTCGGTTGAGGAGTCGATGCATCGAAGTGGTAGCCAGCAAGTGAGAAACAAGGGGTGTGTCGGATGGCCGTTATTTTGGCCCCGGTTCTTCGCGCCAACCGGTCATGGAGAGCCCAAGATAGGTAGCTCTAACGGAGATATCAATTGAATCCAAGAAATAGGGTGTGATCCATCTCCGTCGGTCGAAGGGCCGGAACAGCAGGGCAAAGTCTGGCAAGGCGGGAGGTCGCAGCTGTGGCACCGCCACCGCAAGACCGAGGCAACACAGCCAGCTTTGTCCTGCTGTTTCGCAACCGAGAACCGACGGAGATGGATCACACCCCAAGAAATGGATCACACCCCAAGAAATAGAGCGGGGCGCACCCTGGCGAGTGCGCCCCGTGGGCTGCTGGTCGAGCTGTGCTCAATTACATCGATTCCAGAAATTCGACCTCGATCTCTCGTCCCAGCTTATCGAAGAGAAAGGACTTGAACTCCTCTCGGATTTGAACCTCGACCTGACGGATGCGCTCTTTGGAGACGTCCCACTCTCCGCCGAGTGTGACCAGGGTCTTGGGATCCTCGGCGATCATACGCTCAAACCAGATGGCTCGCTTGCGGTCGGTGTCGATCTGTTCGCCAAAAGCGTCGATCGCACCCTGGAGTCGAGAGGCCAGATCATAATCACTGGCCAACTCTTCAGGGGTGGCGACATCGGACTCCATGCGCTCGCCAATCGTCGTCGATTCGTAACCCGGAGCCTCGGCATCGAGACGAACCGGCGGTGCGTCGAGTTGGGCCGCCACGCGGACCACTTCCTTTTCATCGACGTCGAGGTACTCCGCAACCAGGGCAGGCGTCGGCTTGTCGTGTCCCTGCTTGATCAGAGCACGTCGGGCCTTTTTGAGATTATAAAATAATTTCCGGCCGGCACGGGAACTGCCGATTTTGACCGGATGGACATGATTCATCAGGTAGTTGAGAATCATGGCCCGGATCCAATATTGAGCATAGGAGGTAAATTTGACCCCCCGGTAGGGATCGTAGCGCTTGAGGGCCTCGGCGAGGCCCACATTGCCCTCCTGGATCAGGTCCAACAGATTGGACCATCGCCGGGAGTACTCGCGGGCCAATTTGACGACCAGCCGCAGGTTGGTCAACACCAGCATCTTTCCCGCTTCTTGGTCGTCATTGTTGACATAGCTTTCGGCCAGTGCCTGCTGCTCCTCGGCCGGAAGTGGTTCGATATAATTAAGACGCATCAGATAGGCACTGGTGGCGTCGGTGTCGGGGGAGATATTGAGGTTGCCCTCCGAAAACATCGGCAGGCTCAAATCACCCGATAGATCAGCGAGAACGGGTGTTTGTCGTGGTTCTTCGACAGTCGGCTGCGTTATGGTCATGATGTCAATGTCCTTCATTTGAAAAAAAAGAAGCGTTGAAACGGACTACCACATGCCATCTGTCCTTTTCATTACATCGGTGAACGTCGCGGTGACACTCCTGTGCGGTTTTCGAAAGGATGCTCCCTTGCGCTAAAAACTGAGTGAGTTGTGCGAGTTATTTACTTTTGGAACAGGAATTTCACCCGCTCATTGGTCACAACATAGCCAGTCCTCCGGTTTATTTCCACTGCCATTGACCCTGGCGATCGAACGACGCGAAAAAGGTCGGGGCCGTAAGGCATAACGCTTTGATTTCAAATGGTTTTTGGTCTTTGGCTAAATCTTATCACTCATCAATGGGAAACAAGGACCGGGCAGTTATTTTCCATCTTCCAATAGCTATTCAAAATATGTTCAAACACCTGTAAAAGGTTATTAACGGATCAAAACTGGAAAATACATCGGTAAAACGATGTCAACGACCACCACGGTGGTCGATGAACAGGAGTTGAATAGGCCATTGAATAAAATGCCTTCGAAGAGCGCCCAACAACATTGAGATCGCGGCCAGAACAATGGCTGGCACCGGTTGGCATCGCTTATATCGGTGTTGATGATGAAACCACCGCCCAACGATTGGATCGCTACAGAACAAGAGAGCCAACCATGATGATCTCCGATACTGAGATTGAAGACGGCACCGGGCAGCGAAGTTTACGCTTTTTAAAATGGGGGCCACCGGGAGTCTCGATCGGTGCTGTCCTGTTGATGTGGACCGTGCTCGGATGCTCGACCACTCCCGATCGCCAGACGGAACAGGCCTACCAATCCGCATTGGAGCGATTGGTCCAGGGACATGTCTATGAGATGGGTTGTGAGGCCCTGCTTCCACTGGCCGAGCAGGTATTGTGGGAGGCCGGTTACAGGGAGGTGACTCATCACGAAGAACGGGATGAAATCGTCAGTGAATGGGCCGATCGCGATGGGATGCGACAGGTGCAATACGCAGTCCACACACACCGAGTGTCGGCGAGTCGCTGTGCCGCCCAATTCATCTTGCGAGAGCGAGCCGGTCAATCCCAAAATCAACGCCGTGATGCCACCCGTGAACTCGAATTGCTGGAGTTGGTCGACGAACAGGAGGCGCAGCGGGTTCGGATGCAGGCTCGCCAAGAGGCCAAGGAGGCGCGCGAAACCACCCATTGACGCTCGTTCTCGTGGGGTCGAGACCAGCGCTTCGATGTCGAAGAGCGGGGCAATACCATTGCTTTCCAGGCTATCCCAATGACCACACGGCAAAGATAAACGCCACCACAAATCCCAGGATCAACGGGCGCTCAACGGATCGATCGTCGGTTGCCAGGCCAAAATAGACGAAGGCCGGCAGCGCCCAGGCCATCGAAATCGCTGCCCAATGAGCCGGGTCTTGAAAGAGAGGCCACAAAAGTGGTGGCACGGCGCCAAGCAAGTACCACAGGGGAAATCGACGTACGTAACGGGCCATCAAAACAAGGGCCGTTGCGGTCGCGGCCAGCAATAGATACTCCCCCGGTGAAGAGGGCATGAGGGTTTGCGAAGTTCTCCACCCAACCCCTCCGTCGAGATCTCGAAGTGAAGTTTGTGCCGTTCCCGCCAGATGCCAGGTGGTGATGATCCACGACGAGAAGGCCACGGGAATGGCAAAGGTCGACAACAGGGGAAGAATCGCCGCTTCTTTGTCCGGCCGATGGCGAATCCAAGAGGCCACTGCGATCGCGGGCCACATAAGGATAAACTCGATCCGGCATCCCACGGCGATCACCGAGGCCAGCGCCGCCCGGCGCGGGCGATGGGTGACCACTCCGGCGATCGCAAGTGCACCCAGGGAGATCGCCATCTGGGTGCCCCAATCCAGGGCCGTCAAGGCGATCACGGGATTGAAAAACCACAGCCAGCAAACTCGCTCCGCCACCTGGGGAAGGTCGGTGCTACGGGCGAATCGATACACCGCGACCCCGGCCATCAGCATCGTTATCTCAAGCCCTATCCAGGGCAGCCACGTTAACAATTCGATCGCCCACTCATTGGAGAGCAATCCGCTGAGGTGCTCGATTGCGTACTTCATCAGTCCCGGTACCGGGGTTTGGATTCCCCCCTCCAAGGTGCGTGTGGGCGCCGCCAACCACAGGGCGCTCCGGCTCAAAAGCCAGGCGAAAAGGGCGGTGCGGAAAGCGGGATGTATACGGGCAATAAGCGGATGCATGACACCGCTTACCCTAGACCGATACCGATACCACGCAAATTATTGGATTGTGATTTCCCGAACGCACGATCGGAAGGCCATGGCGAGGAGGGTGGACCTACTTGCTAGCGATGAGCGGCACAGACCCGGTTTCGACCGGAGTTTTTGGCCTGATACAGTGCTTTGTCAGCAGCGCCAATGAGTTCGTCGGGAGTGGTGGCCTGAATCTCGGGCAGCGCGGCCACGCCGAGGCTGATGGTGATGGGAATGTGTGTGCCCTCGAAAATAAAGTCCGTCCTGGCGATGATCGCACGGAGCCGCTCGGCGATAATCGTCGCCTCCGTGGTGGTGGTGCCCCGAGAGACGATTGTAAATTCTTCACCTCCGTAGCGGGCAAAGACATCGTCTGCTCGCAGCGTCGAGATCGAGATCTCCGACAGCCGCTTTAAGATGGCATCTCCGGCCAGATGACCGTGGTTGTCATTGACCGGTTTGAAGTGATCGACGTCGAACATGATCACGCTCAACGGCGTCTGGTGACGAACCGCAAATGCCAGCTCGGTGGTCAAGTGGTTGAGCAGATAATTCTTGTTATACGCTCCGGTCAAGCCATCGCGCAGTGCCGCGTCGAACATCTCTTTTTGAAAGGTCTCGTCCAGCTCGTCGTGATACGTGAATTTGAGTATCGTCGTCGAGCCCAAGGTTATCTTGTCGCCGTCTTGCAATTGCTGACGGCGATCGACGGGAGAGCCATTGAGAAAGGTCCCATTTGCACTCTGCAAATCCTCGATGAAGATATCATCTCCATAGGCCATCAACTGTGCATGCTTTCGAGAGATGCCGACATCGTTGACGTACAGGTCGGCCTTTGAGGATCGCCCCACGGTGGCCTGGGTGTCCTCGATCTTGAACATCGTGCCAACATGAGGTCCCGAGATTACGATGAGATAGGCCTGATCGCGTTCTTGTGTTTGCTGCGCCTGGGCCTGTCGAAGGTCATTGGTATTGACAATCATCGTCGCCTGCGACGTCTCGGCCAGGTCATCGGAGTCGTCTGTCATCTGCACGCCATTCGTTTCGAAAGGTCAGTTCTTGGGTTTTAGATGTAATGAACGTTTTCCCCAAGACAAACGTATTATCTTCACACAGAATAGTGTGTTTCCTCGGCCAAGGCAACCAGGATATGGGGTTCATCGATGCCCTTTGACGGAGCAATGCCGCCGGACTGGGGCAAGGATATGTCAACGCCTCATCACTTCACTGAAACGTAGGTCTCGGCGGCTGAACGCACCATCTTTGGTCGCCCCTCACGTGAAGAAGTAGTGTTATTACGCCTGCACTGGAGTCGACCGAAAGTCTGGCACGTTTATCTCGCCGCTGCCGCGTTTTAGGTAAGTGACGAAACGCTCAAACACCCGAAGCAATGGGGGTGTGATCCATCTCCGTCGGTCGAAGGGCCGGAACAGCAGGGCAAAGTCTGGCAAGGCGGGAGGTCGCAGCTGTGGCAACGCCACCGCAAGACCGAGGCAACACAGCCAGCTTTGTCCT
>SKPJ01000588.1 GCA_007119595.1 Myxococcales bacterium | reverse complement strand
GGGCTGTAGACGAAGACCCCGACCCGATCGAATTGAACCTCTTCGACCCAATCATAGAGCTCCTCAAATTCCCGATCTGTCTCGCCGGGATAACCAGCGATCAGACTGGTTCGGAGCACCAGATCGTCGATGCTTCTCAGCCTGGCGATCAGCTCCTTTTGGGCATCGCGCTGGATATTGCGGCGCATGGATTTGAGAATGCGCCGATTGACGTGTTGCAAAGGCATATCCACATAGGGAACCAATCGCTCTCCGGTGCGAAATAACTCCACCAATTCATCACTGAAATTCCAGGGATACATATACAAAAGGCGCACCCATTCGATCTCCCGGGCTTCCTCTTCCAGACGAGTCAAAAGTCGGACCAGATAGTCGCGGTTTTTACGGGGATCGAGATCGATTCCGTAGCTCGTCATATCCTGGGCGACGAGAATGATCTCGTTAACCCCGGAGCGGCCCAGCCGGCGCGCTTCGGCGACGACGTCATCGATGGTGCGGCTTCGCTGCTTGCCCCGAATGGTCGGGATAATGCAGAAGCTACACGATCTGGAACATCCCTCGGCAATTTTGAGATACGCCGTGCCACCGCGCACTGTATTGGTCCGCGCCACCTCGGAATCCATGATGAAGCTGCCGGGCTGGATATAGCTTTTCTGCTCCAGATTTCCGTGCAACGCATCATTGATGGACGTAAAGGTCTTGGTCCCCAAAATGGCATCCACCTCGGGGATCTCCTCTTCCAGATCGCCGGAATAGCGCTGTGATAGACACCCTGTGACCACTACTTTTTCGAGTTTTCCCCGATCTTTTTCATCCACCATCTCCAAAATGGTATCCACCGACTCCTTTTTGGCGGCGTCGATAAATCCGCAGGTATTGACGACCACGATGTCGGCCTCCTCGCTATCGCCAACCATCTCGAAGGAACCGTCCTCTTGAATCAGGCCTACCATCACCTCCGAATCGACCCGGTTTTTGGGACACCCCAGCGAAACCATATGTACTTTCTTCGTCATCATCGCCTCAATTTGTGGCTATTCACCTTCATATCCCTCGTCACGCCTGGTGACTCGGGACTCAATGGCTCATTGTTACGTGAAAGGACTCGGGGAGCGCAAATGCAGAGAACGCAAACGGACCTAGCAGCGTGCTAGAAAAGCACGATCCAACGGAAGGCCTGAGCCTTGAGCAGCGTCTCCCCGAAGTCGGTGCACAACTCCTCACTGGCCTCGGCAGCTTGTTGCCACATATAGCGGGCCTCCTCCGTGCTGAGTACATCCTCGGTTTCGATCGTTTGCTCACAATCCACACGGGAGCCACCGGGCTCATACCAGTGCTGGATCCGATCCATGAATCGCTCTCGCTGCTTGTCGGCCTGCAAATTGGGAGCTCTGGCGATGATATCCAAAAATGCGTCGTCATTGGTGCAAAATGCCATCTCCTTGAGCACTGTCACACACTGATCTGCGAGAGCAGCCGAACTGGTCGCCACTTGCTCCGACTCGTCATCGACGGACGCCTCCACCTCGTCGAAGGGCTCTGTGACGGCGGTGATGATCTCCAAGCGATTGCGAAGGGCGCTTTCAGGATCCGTGGCCAGCGGTTCGGCGACGCGAAATTCCTCGATATGAACCGGTGAGTTCTCTTCTTCATCCTGGCATCCCGCCAATCCGGCGAAAGCGACCACGCATATCACCAGCGCACCGAATGCTATCGTCCACCACAGGATTCGCTCTTTTCGAAGCCCGTCACCCATCAGCCTCCCTCCACGGCGGCGTCGGTGTCGATTTGATAGCGTTCGATCTTGCGATACAGAGTGGTCCGATCGAAGCCGAGGAGATCGGCAGCTCGAGACTTATTTCCCTCGGTCTGGCGAAGCACAAATTCGATGTAGCGAGCCTCCAACTGCTCCATGGAGGGCATGCCCTTGGCTCCGAGCTGAGCCTGCAGAGACAACATGTCGACGGCCGCCCCTTTTTGTACGCCCTGGCGACCGGCTCCGCGCACCTTGGTTGGAAGGTCTTCCGGCGTGATCTGCTCTTGCAATGCGAGCACCACGGCTCGTTCGATATAATTTCGAAGCTCCCGCACATTGCCGGGCCAATCGTATTGTACCAGCGCACGCCCGGCCTCCGGCGACAGTCCCGTGACCTCCTGTTCGGAGCGGTCCGCGAACTCCTCGACAAAATGCTGGGCCAGCCGCAATACGTCACGCCCCCTGTTGCGCAGTGGCGGCAGATTCAGCTCGATGACATTGAGGCGAAAATACAGATCTTCTCGAAACTGACCTTCCTGTACCTGCTGTTCCAAATCACGATGGGTGGCCGCCAGAATTCGGACATCGACTTCCACCTGTTCATCGGCGCCGACGGGACGAATTTTCTTCTCCTCCAGCACCCGCAACAACTTCGGTTGCAGTGAAACCGGGAGATCGCCGACCTCGTCGAGCAACAGCGTGCCCCCGTCGGCCTGTACGAAGAGCCCTTCTTTATCCTCTTTGGCGTCCGTAAACGCCCCCTTTACATGGCCAAATAACTCGCTCTCCAACAAGCTATCGGGAAGAGCGGCGCAATTGACGGCCACGAATGCCCCATCACGTCGGTTGCTGCGCCGATGCAGCGCCCGGGCCACCAGCTCCTTTCCGGTACCGCTCTCACCGCTGATGAGCACCGACGACGGCGTCGCCGCGATGCGATCGATCATATCGAATAACTCCCGCATCGCCGGGCTCTCCCCGATCATCTCCTTATGCTCCTGTTCCTCCTGGTTGACCTGGCGTCGAAGCCGAATGACTTCCTCGCCCAACTGCCTGCGCTCCACGGCCCGATCGATGGCGATGGTCAATGCTTCAATATCGAGGGGCTTGGTCAAAAAATCGTAGGCCCCGGCGCGAATGGCGGCCACCGCCGTCTCCAGACTTCCAAAGGCCGTGATCACAATCACCGGCAGATTCGGGCGGTGATCCACCAGGCGCTGACAAAAGTCGATGCCGCTCATCCCCGGCATATTCAAATCGGTGACCACCACATCAAAACTCGACTCCTTTACCGAATGCAGCGCCTGTTCTCCGCCGGTATAAAACGTGGCCTCGTAGCCGCGCTTTTCCAACCTCTCGACCAACACCTGACACATACTGGCATCGTCATCGACGATCATGACCTGTCCGTTCATTATTGCTCCACCTTGCGCGGTAATATCACCGTAAACCTCGTCCCTGCTCCCTCTTCGCTGTCTACCTCGATCCAACCACCGTGCTCTCGCACAATTCCATACGAAACCGAAAGTCCCAACCCGCTGCCCTGTCCCACGGGCTTGGTCGTATAAAATGGCTCGAAGATCTTTTCCACATCCTCCCCTGAGATCCCGACTCCATCATCGCTGACCTCCACCGTCACGTAGGGCCGCAACGGAGCCTGGTCTGCTTCGTCGCGATGGTGTCGCTCCACCTCGTCGATCGAGATCTCCACCGTTCCTTCTCCCTCCGCCTCACAGGCGTGCATCGCATTGACCAACAGATTCGTCAGTACTTGCACGAATTGATCGGCGTCGATCTCACCTACGACCTCCGGGTCAGCCGATTCAAATCTCATCTCCACGTTGTTTTTCTCCGCGATCGGAGCCACCAACTCCAGCGCCTGCTCCACCACCGCGGTGACCCGAATCTCCTCGGTGTGCAGCGACCGGACCCGGGCAAAATCCATCAACTGGCGAATGATGCGACTGATCCGGTCGGTCTGCTCCGAGATGATCCCCGCGTTATTCTTTGCTTCCTCCTCTCGAGCCTCTCCCTGCTCCACCATCTTGGCGCGCATGGAAATGACATTGAGCGGAGTGCCCAATTCATGGGCAAGGCCCGCTGCCAATGTTCCCACCGTCTTGAGCCGGTCGGCGTGGCGAAGTTGCTGCAGGGCATCGATGCGCGCCGAACTCTCCTCTTTGAGCTGGCGACGCGCCGAGGCCAGTTGCTCACTCATCAAATTCATCTCCCGCGCAAGCTGGGTCAATTCCCCGTAATGCGACAACTCCAACGGGGTCTCCAAATCACCTCGGCCAATCGCTCTCGCTTTTCCGATGAGAGCTTCTACCGGACGGGCGATGAATAACAGCCCCGTCAGCCATGCAATACCTGCCGCCATCACCAGAATCAGCAAGGTGGTGCGGGCAATTCTGAGCTTCGAGTCCTCCGAATAAGCCTGCTGGCGCTCGAACGACTCCGATAACTCCAGCGCCCCCACCCGCTCTCGTTCCAATACCACCGGCACGTAGGTATATAGTCTTCCGGCCTTGATCTGGTCGCGGTCG
>SKPJ01000449.1 GCA_007119595.1 Myxococcales bacterium | reverse complement strand
TGAATCATAAAAGTTACACGCGCCAAACGAAGTGGCTTGCACTTCTGGGCTTGGGCTTTTTTGCGGGCTGTTCATTTTTCGGAGATGATCCGGTTGAACAGGTCCCCGAAATCGAAGCTGAGCCCGAAGCCCAGTGGATAGAAGCTCAGGAAGTCGGGCCAGTCACCCTTTACGATAATGTATTTGAAGTCGACCGGAGTACCTTGCAACATGCCGAAGTCGGCGACGATATTCTGACGGTTCCTATTTCGGAGGCCGGTTCCTTACGGGATCGTCAGGTCGGCGAGATCATCTACTCCGAAAATCAACCGTTGTTTGGCCTTGAAATTGCTCATATTGAAACCAGGGACGATCAACTGGTCTTTTCCGGTGAGGAACCGGAGTTGACGGATGTCATTAAAGAGGGAAAATTTCAGGTCTATCTGCCTCCGGCGATCGTCGATGAACAGGGGATGGCGGTGGACAAAGAGGATCTGATCATCGATATGGTCGATGATACGAGCCACCAGGAATTTCAACAGCGTCATCAAGAATTGATCGACCGAGAAATCGACGTCATGTCCGCGGACTACAGCACCGATTTCTCGGATTACGATGTTCTGGAGTTGACCCATGGCAATACGACTCTGCGCGTCAACGGTGAACTGAGATTCAGGCCTGGCGTCGTTGCCACCGTCGAGGTGAGTGGCTTTAGTGCTAGTGATATTGCCGTTGGCTTGGAGGCATCGGGTCAGGCGAAGTTGGAAGCGGGATGGGAGTTGGAGGTCGCCGAGGCATTCAATATGGAGCGGAGCTTTGACCTTCCAGTGACCACTCCCGTCAACTTCAGCGTTTTATTTCTCCAGTTTACGGTGGAGCCTTTTCTGGCCGGTCGCACAAAGGCCTCCGGTTCCGGCGAGGCGACATATAGCCAGAACTTCGTCGCCCAGGGCGGGGTTGCTGCAGGGGTGACCGCAGAAATCGGGTCTACTCCAGAGCCCTATTTCACCACCAATTTTAGTACGCGCAACGATCAGCGCGCTGAGCGTCCCAGTCTGGTCGTCGGTATGGAGGCCAGCTTGAAACTTCAGATCGAAGCTGGAGTACGGCTTTATCTGGGTGGCAATACAAATGGAAGCAAGTTGGCGGAGGCCGTTCCCTTGCAGGCCACCTTTACGGCCAATGGGCAACTCGATCAGCACAATTGTTCCTATGATGCCGAGTTGACCTTCGATGCCTACGCCAGGACCTACGTGCCCTCCAATTACTGGGATTACAACTACGACGGATTCAGCACGGAGGGAGACTTTTCCGCTCCGGGATGCATGCGCGAAGACAAGCCCGACCAGTGCCAGATCGATACCGATTGCCGCACCTCCGGAATTACCAGTGGTGCTCAGATGGCATGTGTCAGCGGTACCTGCGAACCCGATTCCGATATGCTCATTACCCTGGACTGGGATGATGACTTGAATCTCGATCTCTATGTCTCCACTCCGGATGATGTGATCATCAGCAATGAGGAGCCGGAGCCGGACTATACCAACGGTCATATGTTTGAGGCCTCCTGCGGTGGATGCGAAGGTGCGGAGAGCGCGCAAGGGGCACAGGGATATACCGAGCAGGTCCTATTCGATGGAGCGGACGTATCCGATGAATTCCATATCTGGGTGGTGAATACCGATGGGATGCATGATGAAAGTAGCGAACAGGAAGTCATTCCCTATCGATTGACGCTAAACCACCGTGATGTCTTCGAGGAGACCTTTACGAGTCGGATGAGCACTGAGGCCGGTACATCGAGTGTTGTGTATCGATACAAGGTCCCGGAGTTGCCTGCCGACGATGATGACGGGCTCGGTGGTGGCTGAAGCCGATGAAGGATAGAGAGCCAACCAATCGAGTTGGACTTCGAGGTGGCTGTTCTGGTATGACCGGGGCGGCCACCTCGGTCTTCAGATCTGGTCGCCAGTAGTGAATAGTTCAACAACCGAACGAAATCTTTGGAGCATACGATGAGTACCCTATTCCGTTTCGCTGGGTTAGCACTTTGTCTTCTGATAGCGATCGGTTGTGGTGACGATCCGGTCGTTACCAATAACACCGAGCCTGCCGACCCAGAGTCGTCGAATGTCGAGCCGCAAGAAATTCCTGAGTTCGCTGACGATGCCAATGAATTGCTCGCCGCACAATGTGAGACCATGATTCGTTGCTGCGGTACTGCGGGATTGGAGGATGCATTTGGTTTTCAGGCCGGCGATGTCGAAGAGTGTGTTCAGGTGCAACAAAGTGGCTTTATGGGTGGAGTCGGTGGGTCGGTGATGGAGGATTCATGGGTTAGTGATCGAGTCGAATTCAATAAGGGAATGGCCGATGCCTGCGCTGAATCGCTGCGCAGTATTGGATGCGGTGAGTTCCAGGGAACTGAGGAGGAGCGAGAATCGCTCGGAGGTTGTAGTGACGTGATCACCGGACTGGTCGGCGTCGGTGGTGAATGCATGGGCGACTGGGAGTGCCAGGACGATTCAGTCTGCGTCTTCGCAGATATTGACGCCTCACAGGGTACGTGTGAGGCGCTTCCCGGTGAAGGCCAGCCCTGTGTCGACCGAACCTGTGGCGGAATGAATTATTGCGACTCCCTTGACGATACCTGCTATCCGACACGTCCCGACGGCGAGCCGTGCTCGGAACACAAAATGTGTATCAGTGGACATTGCGACTCCATTGAGCAGTCCGATGGTTCAACCATTCGCGAGTGTGGAGAACCCGCTCCCGTCTGTGGCTGAGACCTGTTTGAGCACTGTGTCGTTTCGGCACATTGAGATTGATGTTGTGCAAAACCCGTCCCGGCCTTGCGTCGGTGACGGGTTTTGCTTTGTTATGGGCGGTGGCTTCCATCGATTCCAATGACGCTTCGCCCGACGCCTCGGTCCAACGAGTAGGTTGTTATGAATGAATGGGATATTTCATATTACCTCGACTATCTTTCGCCAAATCTCTTGCACCGACTCGCTGAGGAGGCGGATTCCGTCGATGCAGTACCGGGTCTGAAAGTGGCGGCGGGGCTGCGTGACGACTTTCCCACGATTGAAAGTGTTGAGGCCCTGCGCTTTGTCTGCCAACTGTACGACGAGGTTTGGGAGCATCTGGCTACCATTCTCGAGCAACGGACCATGGATCGGAAGTTTATCGACGCGACGGTCGAAAAATGTGCGCAGGCCAACCACGGAACAGATTATTTGTCGAAGCGCTACGAGACGATTATTGGAAAGAAAGACGAGCATGGCAGAGTGGTGGTCGGTCCCTTGTCTGAAGAAGGAGCAGCAGCCGGGACCGATGAGAGCCATCAGATCGACGTGCCGGAATTTTTACGAGGAGAGCAGGTAACGCTGTTCGGTCCGCCGGATACGGCGAAGATGACGATCAATGCAATGAATGCATTGCATCGGAAACCGGCCGAGGAACCGCCTCTTATCGAAGAATTGGTCGACAGTCTTGGCGAGGTGCCGCGCTGGGGCGCCGACAACGAGGATTCGAAGACCCCGATTATGCGGGCCTTTTTGAGGGCTTGCAGAAATCTTACGGGATGTTTCGACAGGACACTTCGATTCGACGATCCCTCGCGCAATAAGACGTACCAGTTGGCCGATCAGGGGCTGGCGATTCCTATCAAGAGAATCCCCGGCCTTGCGTTGCCCGATGGAAATCATCTGCTTCATGGCAACCCCTTGCCCTTGCATCTCTTCGATTTTGCGATGCATCTCTTCCACAATTGGAATCGTCCGGAGGCACTCGTATTTTATGTGCCAAAACTGGAAAACGAGGAAGAAGCGGCGTATTTTCGAGATCTGGTAGACACCGCAGAGCGCATGATCCAACAACATCACCCGGAGTACGAGTTGGGGACGGTTCGGTTGTTTGTGGTATTTGAAAATCCACGAGCGATCTTCCGAATTCGCGAGATGGCCGCCGCATTGGCACCCTATTTTGTGGGGGGAAGCCTGGGATGGCACGATTTCTTGGCCTCCACCGCGCGGGTATTTCGCCGCGACAAAAACTACCGGATTCCTGTCAAAGCCGATCCCAATATCGTCATCAATCACATCAAGGAGTCTCACCACATCCTGGTACGGGCATTGGAGCCCATGGGGGGAATTAAGATCGGCGGGATGTACGGTGTATTGTATGAAGGGGGCAATACAGCGTCCTATCAGGTCACCATGGTGGGATATGTCAAAGACGTCATTACGCAGTTAAAGCGGGGCCTCGACGGTTTCTGGGTGGCCCATCCCGATTTCGTACGACCCGGGTTGGCATTGGTGGAAG
>SKPJ01000417.1 GCA_007119595.1 Myxococcales bacterium | reverse complement strand
CGTCAAAACGATCCTGTTTTGGAGAGACAGAGAGACAACGGACCGAGGGAGCGCACGAGCCAGTAATGGCGGGGAGCACTGGTGGTCGTTGGCCACTGTGGGTGTCGTTTTTCTGCGAATCCACGAACGTCGGCCGCACCGTCGTCGAGGCCTCGTCATCCGTTGGTATATCATTGACCCCATTTGGTCTGTTTGCGCACTGAGTCGAAGGCTCCTTTCGTCGCCTATGATGCCAGCGCCTGGTCCTCGCTGCGCTCGTGGTGGCACCGGAGGATGGCATCGCACCAAGTCTACGCATGCTCCGGTGTGATGTAGGTCCATGCACGTATCTCAGTGGGGCGCGCAGGTCAGAGTTGCAATCGAAGTCGGCGCGGATGACTTTAGGCTCAGGTTTGCCGGATTGTGTCGATCATGGCGATTGCCGAGGTGGTGGAGTCAATGAGTTCCTGGTCGCCCTGTAAACGTCGTAACTTCAACGCTTCTCTTAGCCGGGTTTTGGCCTCATCGAGACGATTGAGTTCGGCGAGGCATTTCCCCAGATGCTGAAGGGCGTAGTCCTCGAGTTTGCGCTCCGACGTCTGATGAATTTCCTCGAGAACGCGCCGGAAGAGGGGAATCGCTTCGTGATGCCGATCGGCATATTGGAGAGCAATGGCCAGGCGAAGAGAATTTGCGATTTTTAAATCTGGACGTCGCAAAACGCTGCATCGGTCAACGGCTTTGCGAAGATGAGCGATTGCCTCTTCGACGGTGTCCGGATTCAGGCGCAGTCGGTCGCCGAGGCGCCCGTTAATAAGTAGACGCTCCTGGGCTGATTGCGCTGCGTCCAACTCCGCGCGCAGATCAGCAATCGTCTCCAACTCTTCACCGCGTTCGGAAGGTGTCATGCGCAAAGTCTGGCGAAGTAGTCGCCCGTCTGACCCGTCGTAGACGGCCGTACGATCCCAGGCCAATTCGCCGGTCCAACGCAATAAAAATACATCGGGATTTCCCATGGCCGCCCAATCCTCGTAGCCAAAGTCCGGAGCGATATTGCTGAGAATTAGGCCGATGAGATTGCCGTGGGAGCCCACGACGATCTGGTCTTCCATGGCGTGGCCGGCGATGATGCGCTCCAGGGCACAGACCCCACGCCGGCGGGCTTGTCGAGAAGACTCGCCCCCGGGAAGACGATAATCGACATCGGACCATGAACGCTCTACGTGTACCTCGAAATCGGCGAGATATTCGTCGGTGAGCTTCTTTTCCCGAAGGTCTTGCTCGACGCGAATATCCAATCCATGGGCTTTCGCCAGTGGGCGAACGGTATCGGTACTTCGGCAATAGGGACTGCTATAGACGGCCGTCAAATCGAGTCCATCGGTGGCCGTGGCCAGTTCGCGGGCCTGTCTCTTGCCGTCGCGACTCAGCGGCCAACGGGCTTCGGGAATCTCGAAATCCGGAGCACTTTCGGCATGGCGGATCAGATAGATCTTCATGGGAAGATCGTAGCATGCCTATGACGACCTCTGGTAGCGCCTCCGGACCCTCTGGTCGTGTCGCTTCGAGGCACCGAGTTCGGTCTCATCGCTTCCGTGATTTCGTGTAGTGCCCAGCCGCTTCGCTGTGCTCCGCGGCTCGATAACACAGATGTTATCGGGTCCATTGCGGTGGGGGACAACGTAGGTGTCAGAGAGCTGTCGGTTCCGGCCGCGGGATCACTGAATTGATGGGCTATCGCTTGTGCCTCGAGTTGTGTATCTACGGATCGGAGCGCAAGACCACCACAAAGAAGGGAGCAGTGGATGATGAGCGACGAGCTACTGGACGAGGCAATCACCTGGACGAAAGCACGAATGGCGACCTCGGCGGCACACGATTGGGGTCATATCGAGCGCGTCCTCCATAATGCCACGGTGCTCGCAGAGAAGGAGGGCGCCGATAAGTTGGTGGTCCAGTTGGCGGCGGTGACGCACGATGTCGTCAACCTGAGCAAGAATCATCCGGAGCGGAAGACGGCGTCCAAGAAGAGCGCCAAATTGGTCAGTCAGTGGTTGGAGGGAAAGCTCGAAGCCGATCGCATCGCGCTCGTCTTCGAGGCCATCAAATGCCACTCATTTTCGGCCGGGTTCGTCCCGGAAAGCCTCGAGGCCCAGGTGGTCAGTGATGCCGACAATCTCGACGCCATCGGTGCCATCGGCATCGCTCGGGCCTTTGAGTGCGGTGGCGCGATGGGTACGGCGACGTTGTCTTCGGAAGACCCCTTCTGTGCGGAACGCGAGCCCGACGACAGCCGCTATACAGTGGACCATTTCTACACGAAATTGCTGCTCTTGGGAGAGCGATTTTATACCGATAGCGGCCGCGACGAGGCAGAACGGCGCCTGGCTTTTATGCGCCAATTTCTCGACGAGCTCGCCGGTGAGGTTGTGTAGCTTATCACGACCGGGAAAAAGAGATTCCAACACGTCATATCGCTCGCCACAGCGTCGTTGGTCGGTGCAGAGCGAGTCGAAGGTTCCTTTGGTCGAACGGTCAACTTCGGCTATTGGCGATGCATTGCATGACGTCATTGCCAAAACTGTGTGCCCGGCCGCAGGCGCGGATGGTGGAGCTCGGCGCTACGGTGAATCGAGATGCCGAGTCGAGGCAGGCGATGAAATCATTGCCGAATGAGGTGGCCTGGCCACAGGCCGAGATCGCCGGTGCAGGTGTGGTTTTAAAATGCACGGCCTGGTCCAGACAGCTCATAAAGTCGTTGCTGAAGCTCGTCTGGGTCGCGCAGGCGTAGATGATGTCGACTGCTTCATCGGCGTAATATTGGGGGACTTTTGCGATGCAGTGTTGGCTCGCGTCACGAAAGGACGCAGCGTCATCACAGGCTTTAATGGCGTCGGCGCGCCAGTGATCGACCAGATCTCGTCGTTGGGTGGTGCTGGTAGCCTGCGCATATTGCTGCTCGCATTCATAGCCATAGCTGTTGGAGCGGTGATGTCGACGATCTCCAGTTCGGCGAACGCGGTGGGTGGTCCGCTCTTTGGTTCGGGTGGTGGTGCGATGGTTAGAGCATGATGAGGAATCGCGGTTGGCTCGACGTCCCGAATTGGTTGATCGGCGCCTCGTGGTAGTGTTGCGGCGCGAATCGCAGGATCGTCGGTGGGTGCCGGAGTGCTGGCGGGAGCGATCATGAGAGCGGGAAATCGAGATATCCACGTCCATTCCGGCGTTAATATCGATGCTCGTCGACGACGAGGACTCAGAGTTGGAATTTCCCCACGCAAAGACTGCTGTCGAAAAGGCAAGGATGGATAAAAACACCAGGATAGAAAGTGGAATTCGCAGTTGCGGTACGCGTTGCATCGGGCTCTCCTGAAAATATCTCTCGCGGTTATCATCGTACGGTCAAGGTCGAGCCAATCAGCTCATCTGTGAAAGGTCAGACGGTGGTAGGGCCCCGGTTTATTCAAGTCTTAAGTTCTCGACGCGTGATGGAACCGTTGCAGGAAGCCAAGGGAACCAGTATCGGTCCGTATTAGAAGGGGACCGCCGAGCGGTTTGGGTTATCTCAATGCTCTGTGAGTAATTCCTTTGCCGGGGCCTCACCAACTGCTGGTATATCGTTGGATCACCCCGGTCTTTGCACATTTGAGTCGAAGGCTCCTTTCGTCGCCTACGATGCCAGTGCCACGGCCTCGTCGTTACGACGCGTGGCGTTCGTGGGGGGAGTCCTTGAATCGCTGCTCCCATTCAATGCGAGCGATCTGGTAGAAGAGCTCGTGGTCTTCGCCGCGATCGATGGGGTCGTAGCGATCGATGATGGCCCCGGCACTTGCCGAGCCCTTTATGGCCAGGGCGACGAGTGCCATCTCAAGGGTGGAGGTGTCGAGGTCGTCGACGTCGAGCCAACGGGCCAATGCCGAGGAGGGCCATCGGGCGGAAAAGGTCGCCATGTCGGCGGCGAAATCCTCGAAGCGCTGGCATTGCTCGAGAGTGCGGTCCACGCGCTCGACGAGCCTGCCGAGTATTTCGTCGATTCTCTCCCGGCGGAGGCGTGACATCACGTCAGGACACATGACTTGTGGTGGCATGGTGGGGTTCTCCTGTAAATGAGTCGTCGTTGGTGGTCTGTCAGTTTGGAGAGGGCCGGGGTTTCTCGGCCATCTCAAGACTATTATCGGCGGTGGGGGGCGTGTTTTGCGTAAAATTAAAAAAAACTTAAAGCGGACGTGGACGTCCGCGGACCAGGGGACAGTTATGGCGGACGAGGACGTGGGCGGACCAGGGGACAGTTATGGCGGACGTGGACGTCCGCGGACCAGGGGACAGT
>SKPJ01000424.1 GCA_007119595.1 Myxococcales bacterium | reverse complement strand
TTGCAGATCGCCACCTCGAATTGCTGGAATCGTCGAGTGAAGACGATGTATCTCAACAACGAATCGACGAGGCTGAACAAGCCCATCAGGACGCTCTACAACGTGTCGCCAACGCAATTAAACTGGAGCAGGAGGAGCGAGACGAAGAGGTACGCGAACTTCTGACCCGTCAACGGGAGTTGGCCGAGGAACTCGCCGAATTGACCAGTCGCGAGGGTCAGCAAGTGCGTGAGCTCGATGCGGAGCGCCGTCAACGGGCCGACGACTTTGCAGAAAGCCGATCTCGCATCAACGCCCGTATCGCGGAACTCCCACCCTTTCCACGAGAGGAGACCTCTCGCGAGGAGATCGATCCACTGTTTCGGGAAGTCCTGCAGAGTCGCCGTCGAGCTCGACGGCATTTTCACGAACACCGCGACGAAAAAGAACAGGCCGTCGAGCGCGTCGAGGAGTTGCGACTGGTCCATCAAAGGGCTCTCGATCAACTCGAAAGATTTCGCGATACCGGAGAAGACAGCGAACGTGTTCGCCGTCGACATGCCATCGCCCAATTGCGCAGCGAGCTGACGGGTCGTGAACTCCGCATGGCCCAGGATATCGCCGAAGCCCACCAAAAAAAGGGCGAATTCTTTCGCGACCGAGTCCAATTTTATCACGAATCGGTCGAAGCGCTGCTCCCCCTGATAAGTGATCGACAACGCTCCGAGTTTTACTCGCTGCGCCGCGACGAGAATTGGCAAGACGCCTTTGCCGCCTTCGCAGACGCCGCCTCCCAGATTCGCCGAACCGTCCAAGACCGGGTAGAAACTGCAACTGCCGCCCCAGGTGAAGTTCTATCCGTCGCATTATTGCTGTGGATTTTCGGCCTGTTATGGCGTTGTTTGCTGTTTCCGGTGGCCTTTTTCGTGGGCCGTGAATACAGCCCTCGGCTGGTGCGACTTGTCACGGATGCCCTGTTGAGCCGCCGCTTTTTTCGGCGCCACGCCGCGTTCGCCATAAAAGGGGGAGAGATATTAGGCGCCATGATCAAACCAGCGCTGTTATTTCTCGCCACCATCGTGGTCGTGGAATACGCCGCTTCTGCCTGGGAGGAATTGTATCTGCTTCGCTGGGCAGTCAACGCCACGTTCATCTACTGGATGGTGATGATCGCCGTGAAGGTCCTGGTGCTTCCCCGAGGCCACCGCGAGGGGGACGAATCAAAGCGCACCTCCTCGGATGACGATACCAACGAGATCGAAGACCTGATTCAACTGGAGTTGTCGAGGGCCACCAAGATCGTGGTGAGTACCCGGGTAGTCGTCGTCTTCTGGCTGCTCGCTTTTTACGTTCCCGCTCTGGTGCTCCATGCCACGGGTCACAACGTGGTGTGGCGCATCGTTGATCGCCTGGCGGTGTGGGGTCTATTAGCCGTCGTTTACGCAGTATTGAGCACCTGGCGAGACGATATCGCCGATATCTTCGGACAACTGGCATCGGATCGAATGCCCCGGGCGGTCACCATCGTGCAGGAGCACAAAGACCGCCCCTGGGGTGTACTCCTCATCGGGCTGGCCTCGGTCTACGTCACCGGACGCGAGTTGGCACGGGTGGGCCGCACCTATTTCGACGACACGAAGTGGAATCGGCGCATCAAGAATTTCTTCTTCCGAAAGACCATCGAACTGCAACGGCGCGACCGGGACGATGCGGCGCCGGAACAGGAGCGCGAGATTCCTGCCGACTACCGCGACCTATTCGCCGACCGTCCCCTGGTCGACGAGCCCTTTGCCATCGAGCGGACTCATATCCTCGAAAGGATCGAGCAAAATTTCGACGAATGGCATGGCCATCCCCGTAAAGGCGCGGTGGCCGTCGTCGCCGAACAGGGTCTTGGGAAGACGACCCTATTCAATCAGATCTATTCGCGGTGGGAGGCCGAAGAAAACCGGGACGTTTCCTTTGTTCAGCTCAACGACAAGATCAACGAATGCTCCGAAGTCTGTAAATTTTTGAGCTCATTTTTCGGCCTCGACGTAGACAGCGAAAATCCCCGTCAAATCGTACAAGCACTGCTGGAGTTGCCACCACGAGTACTCATCATCGATGACTGCCACCACCTCTTTTTAAGACGTATCGGAGGATTCGAGGCCGTCGACCTATTTTTGACGATCGTCAATCGCACCGATCACCATCACTTCTGGTTGTTGTCCTTCAACGGATATACCTGGTCGTATCTAAATCGCGTTCGCTACCGGGGGCATTTTTTCTCCGACGTCATAGAATTGGAGGGCTGGCGGGAAACGGAGATCCAGGAGATGATCCAGAAGCGAAACGAGTTGGACGACCTTCCGATAAGTTTTACGGAGTTGGTGGTCGCCCACGACGAAGACGAGGACGCCGATCAACATTACGAGATCGTACGCACCTCCAACGGATACTTTCGACTCCTCCATGAATTCTCGAAGGGAAACCCCCGGGTTGCCCTGACCTTCTGGTTACGCAGCCTGCGCCTGGACTCGTCATCGACCCTTCAGGTGGAATTGTTTCGCCGCCCATCGCTGGCCACTCTCAAATCGCTGAGCGACGACTATGTATTTGCACTGGCGGCGATCACACAACACGGAAGTCTTCGCCCCGCCGAGATCGCCACCATCATTCACGCCTACCGGGGGGACTGCGAAATGATCGTGGAGTATCTGGTGGACAGTGAGATCATCGATATCGACCCGATCTTTCGCCGCGCCAGCATACGCAGCGTCTTTCTACGTGCTGTCACCAAGACCCTCCAAGACGCCAACGTGCTCTACACCTAAGCCGTGAGTCCAATGATGTCGCTAGATCTACTGACCATGCTGCCCATCGTCGCCCAGGCCCCGGAGGATATGGAGATCCTCGCTGAGCGTGTCGATCTGCTCGATCTGACGAATATCATCACGGCCATTTTGATCGTCGCCACCGCCATGGTCATCAGCCGAGTGATCACCGCTACACTGGAACGGCTCGGCGAGGGACAGGCGACGCGTCGACTGTTCTTTATGAAAGTACGGAGCATCACCCGCCTCGCTATCTTTGTGATCGCCGTCTACCTGGTGCTGGCCACATTTATCGATTTCGAAGAAGACCGCACGGCGCTTCTCGGTCTTGGTGGCACGTTGGCGGTGGCCATCGGCTTTGCGTTGAAGGACACCGCATCGAGTCTTATGGCGGGCATTCTCATTCTCGTCGACCAGCCCTTTCAGGTCGGTGATCGCATTGAATTTGGCGATCACTACGGCGAAGTCACCGAGATTGGATTGCGCTCCGTTCGAATCTTCACCCTCGACCACGATGAGGTGTCGATTCCCAACAATCTCTTTCTTACGGAAACGGTGGCCTCCAGCAATTCCGGTGAATTGGTCAAGCGGGTCAAATTTCGTTTTTATATCTCCATGACCGCCGATTTTAAGATAGCAAAAAAAATTGTCTATCAGGCCTGTATCACCTCCAAATACGTCTATCTCGACGAACCGGTTTCGATGCGCGTGCGCGATGAAATCACAGATCTCGCCTTTGCCACCCTGGTGCAGTGCAAAGCCTACGTCATCGACATTCGCCACGAGCGACGCTTTTTGTCGGATGTGATGGAACGGGTTAAGCCGGCCTTTCGACGCCACGGAATCAGCTATCCCTATCGGCGAGAATACTCGGTGGGCGACGACGAGTGGCGAGACTACGACCTGTCTCCGATGCCCGAGCGCACTGCCCCACCGGTCCTTGAGCGCAACATCCCCCTGGATTCCACGCTCCCTGAGCCGGATACCCTAGCAAAGGATATCGGGCTAAAGCCGAGCCCGGCCACACCGGATGCGACCGATGGAGCAATCGACAATCCCAATAAAGAGTCGCACTAGATTCCGTATCATCGGGTTGCAAGCCAACTACGGTTTTAGGTTTGGGTCCGGTTGCAACCACCGGCCTCCTCGCCCGATAAACTTCAACATCACATGTCTTTTTGGTCGCCGAACGTATAGCACTGTGGACTAAACGCCTCATCACTTAACTGGCGAAGCGTTTAGCATCTCTGTGATGGAATAAAGATGCAGCCAGAAGAAGTATACCTCGGCCAAATATAGCGGAGAATATCGATGAAACAGTCCATTTATTCACTTCTGGTAAGCAGCGCCTGCCTCGCCCTATTGGGTGGCTGTTCCAGTGGCTCGACTGCAACCAGCCCCGACGAGCCCACAGCGAGCGCCGAAACCGACGCAGCAGAAGAGACCGAGGGCCCCGACGTTGCGCAGCCCGAGCTCGGAGATCCCCGTTTTGGAATCTTCGGCTTCGATATGGAGGGAATGAACGTCGAGGTTGCACCGGGAGACGATTTCTACGCCTACGCCAGCGGCACCTGGGAAGAAACCACGGAAATCCCCTCCGACCGGGCGCGCTTTGGTCCATTCGATATGCTGTCGCTGGAAGCCGAAGAAGACGTCAACCAGCTCATTTTGAAGGCCGCACAAACCGGTGGTGAAACGGGTTCCAATAACCAGCTCATCGCCGACCTCTATAACAGTTGGATGGACGAGGAGGCCATCGACGAGGCGGGACTCGCCCCTGCGGAGTCCTACCTCGACGAAATCAAGGGGCTCGAAACCCACGAAGAAGCCTCGGCACTGATGGCCAAACTTCACTATCCATCGCTGTACAGCGTGGGGATATTGCCGGACCCGGAGGACCCGACGGTCTACGCCGTCGGCGCCCGGCAGGATGGACTGGGAATGCCCGACCGTGAATACTATCTCGACGACTCGGAGCGCTTTGAGCAATACCGAGACGCCTATCGGGACTACATCGTTCGCATTCACGAATTGGCCGATATCGACGACGGCGAGGCCAAAGCAGATGCCATCATGGCCCTGGAAACCGAGATCGCCGAGTCCCACTGGACGCGGGAGCGCTCACGGCAGATCACGGAGACCTACAACGTATTGACCATCGACGAATTCGTGGCTCTCGCACCATCGCTGCAGCTCGGCGAGGGCCTTCGAATCCGCGGACTCGGCGGGCTCGATGAACTCATCGTCTCTCAGCCGAGCGCCATTGAAGATGCAGGGAAAATCTTCGCCGACACCGATATCGAAACCATTCGAGATTATCTGGTCTTTCACTTTCTCTCCGATCGCGCGTCCTGGCTGCCCCGAGAATTCGACCGGGCCCGATTTGAATTCTTCTCGCAGACCCTTCGAGGAACGGAAGAACAACGGGATCGAGATCGTCGCGGCACTCAATTGGTAAACCGACAACTGGGCCACGCAGTGGGACAAGAATATGTGGAACAACACTTTCCGCCGGACGCCCGAGAGCAGATGGAAGAGCTGGTGGACAACCTGCTCGTCGGTTTTCGCGGCCGCCTACAGACGCTGGAGTGGATGGATGACGAAACCCGAGCCGAAGCGCTGGAAAAACTGTCCACCTTCGAGCCCCGCATCGGCTATCCGGAGTTATGGGATAACTACGACGGCCTAGAGATTTTCACCGACGACTATTTCGGCAACCGGATTCGCCTTGCAGAACACAAATGGCAGGAGCAGCTCGAGCGCTTTCCGGAGCCCGTCGACCGCCGCCGCTGGCACTGGGCGCCCCAGGTGGTCAATGCCAGTTATAGCCCACTGATGAATCAGATCACCTTCCCCGCTGGAATTCTGCAGGCTCCCTTCTTCGACGCCGGGGCGGATCCGGCGATCAATTACGGGGCCATCGGCGCCGTCATCGGCCATGAAATCGGTCACGGGTTCGACGACCAGGGCCGCCGCTTCGACGCCCAGGGGCGGATCCGCGACTGGTGGACCGAGGAAACGGACACCCTCTTTGAGAAGTCATCGGGACGCCTCGCCGAGCAATTCTCGGAGTTTTGTCCGATCGATGATCTCTGCATCAATGGTCGCCTGGCACTCGGCGAAAATATCGGTGATCTAGGGGGAATGGAGATGGCCTATACGGCATACCGAAAATACGCAGAAGAGACCTATCCCGACGGGGAGCCTCCGGTCATCGAGGGGTTCACCGGCGATCAGCGCTTCTTTCTCGGTTGGGCTCAGGTTTGGCGAACACTGTATCGCGACGATGCGCTGCGAGCTCAACTGGTCAACGGCCCGCATTCGCCGGGCATGTACCGGGTCAACGGCGTGGTCCGCAATCTCGATGCCTGGTACGAGGCCTTCGACGTCACCGAAGACCACGAGCTGTATCTACCGCCGGAGGAGCGAGTCTCCATCTGGTAAAAAGAGCCGGCGAGGGATGCTCTGCTTTCGCTGATAGCGGAAAACCGGCATCCTATGGTGACAATCGGATGCCGATTTCACTTCGTGCCGGATAATAGATGCGTATTTCACCTGCCAATATGGCCTGCCTGGTCGCCGTACTTTTTGTCGCCGTGGGTTGTAGCGATTCGGACCCGCAAACCAATGCGCAAACACCGATCAATGGTGCGAGTGACACCGGTATCGACGATGCCGGAGAAACACCGGGCGACGGTGACGTCTCTACGGAGCCCACGGACACGCGCTCGCCGCCGATGGACACCGACGAAGGCGCGGACGCAGCGATTTCACCCGATACGTCTCCGACTTCCGACGTCGATGATCCCACGTTTGATGTCGAAAACGACGTCGACGACGGTGACGTAGCCGACGCGGAGAGTATCGAAGAACCGTCGGTGGCCTTTTTGGCCCCGGCAAACGATGCGGTCGTCGACAATCCGGTGCTCTTCGAAGTCAGCGCAACCGGGGTCGACGAGGTGGAGATCTTCGCCGACGAGACCTACAGCCTGGGGCCGGCCTTCGATCCCGCCGAAGAGAGCGAACTTCTATACCGCTTTGCGGGCACCGGCTTTGCCCGGTCGCTGCATGTCGAGGGGCGCATCGATGGCGATAAAGTAACGCGCACCGATCTGACGATCACGGTCAACCACGACAGTTGTGCGGAGAGTTTTTTCATCACCGAATTCGACGATATAAACGATGATCCCTCCGGCGAGTTGGATATGTTCTCGATTCGCGAGGAGTCACTGGCGGCCATCAAAGACGAGATCGAAACCCTCCAGAGCTGTGGCGCCGATATTACCCTGGGGGCGATGCTGTCGCTGTTGATGTGGGAAGCGGCCTTTCGAGTCGGCTCCTATAACACGCGATGCAACGAGAACAGCTATTACAACACCGAAAGCGACTGCGATGAGGTCGCCGAAGCACTCTACAGCTACCAATTCGGCATCGGCGGGATGCACACCTCCAACTTCCACCCCTGTCGAGGGGGCTCTTATACGCAGGGAATGCGAGCTCTATTTGAGGATCTGGCCGGCCAGGCGGGCTATGCCACCGACGCGAGCCTACTCACCGACGAATTGGAAAACCGCTTTGCCTCGGTCTGTCCCGACGCCACAGCCTCCGGGATCGACTACTATATCCTGGGTGCCCACGACCCCTTTGGCATCCCCCGAAATGGAAATGGAAATTACCTCGCCGGCGTCGATGAATTTCCCTTTTTGGACCCCGCTGTTTCGGTGCCGCTGACCTTCAATATCCTCCACGGCCAATGTGCGACCATCGATGACGATCGGGAGGCCATCGCCATCTGGGGCGGGGGAGACGACCGATACGCCACGGAAGAACACCAGAATATGATCCTCGCCCATTACGACAACTTCGCTGCTGCAAATTGCGACTGAATGTACCCGATCCATCTTCCCCACTCCCCGAGCCTCCCACCATGACTTCTACACCGCTGGAGACTTCCTCCAACAATCATATCCGCATCGTCCTCACCGGAGGCCCAGGAGGTGGCAAGACCACGGCGGCCGACCTATTTCGGCGTGAAATCGGTGAAAAGGTCGTCGTCGTTCCCGAATCGGCGACCCTCCTCTTTTCAGGGGGACTTCCACGAGTGGATGAAGTCGGGGCCCGCTGCGCAGCACAAAATGCTATTTTTCACCTCCAGCACAGCCTGGAGATCATCCAATCCTCGTTGTATCCACGGCGCATTCTCCTCTGCGATAGGGGCACCGTAGATGGCGCCGTCTACTGGCCGGAGGATTCGGGGGACTTCTTTGAACAAATGGGCACCACGCGGGAGGACGAGCTATCCCGTTATGATGCGGTGATTTTCTTCGAGAGCGCCGCCGTCGGCGATATGTCGATTGAGACCGGCAACCCCCAGCGCATCGAGTCCAACCGGGAGGCCGTGCGTCTCGACAAAGAGCTGCGCAAATTGTGGTCCGACCATCCCCGCTTTACCTTCGTTCCCCACAACCCTTCGTTTTTCAAAAAGATCACCTTTGGCCTGGCCGCCATGGAGAGCATCGTCGCTCAACTCACCCACGAAAAAGACGATGAACTCCAAGAGGCGCTACAAGCTACCGAAGCCGAGTCCTGACCGGACTAGTTTCTGGTAAGCCCTTGCTCGCTCCGCTACAGTTAAACAGGTGCCAATCTCTACTATGCTGCAGTGCCATCGGCCTCCAGCTATTGGCAACTACTTAGATGCGTTCGGCGATCGGAGACAAAAATGATGATTGAAACGATTGGAAACACCGAGTCAGTGCGAGCGGACCACTCGAGTATCGATGCCAGATCGCGAGAAGGTTCCCCGACCGTTTTTATTCATGCCGTTATCATCGCCATACTGTTATTGCTGACCGCCTGCGCAGGCAACGACAGCGAGGGGTTCGGCGGGGAATTCGGCGAAGAGGAGCCCCGGGAGACCGAAGAGACCGACGTGGCAATCCCCTCGGATGTCTCAACCAATCACAATAGCGACGACGAGCCACTCGACGCTGGCCCCGTCGACACCGGGCCTGAAGATGACACGGCGAGTGTCGAGTCAGACGACGTCGGCGATGTAAATGTCCAGGACGCAGACGAAGAAGAAGAGGAAGAGCCGGACAGTTGTTCCGAGGACGACGATTGCCCGGCCGACGACCGCATCTGCTCGCCGGATACCAACGAGTGCATCGACGCCTGTGAGGACGCTGGCGATTGCGAGGATTTACTCTGCCATCCGGACAGCGGTCATTGTGTCGAATGCATCGACGAAGCCGACTGCAGCGAAGACCTTTTGTGCAGTGAAGAAAACCACTGTGTGGAATGCGACGGCCACGGCCACTGCTCGGCTCCCCGGCCCTATTGCGACGACGTCGACAAGGTGTGCGTGCGTTGTTTCGAGGATTCCCAATGCGCATCGAACCAACGCTGCGATCTCGATGTCCAACAATGCGTCGCCTGTCTCGACGACGCCGACTGTCCCGACGGCTACTGCCTCGATCAAGAATGTGTTGAATGCACCGATGACGACCACTGCGGAGTCAACGAAACCTGCGATCAGGCGACCGGCGCCTGCATCGGATGCCAACACGACGACGACTGTGGCGACCAAATCTGCAAAATTGCCCAGCAGGTCTGCGTCGATTGTCTCAACCATACCCATTGTGGGGATCAATACTGCGATCTCAGCGAGGAAGTCTGCCGCGAATGCACCGCCGATTCCCATTGCGTAGGTGGAATCTGTTCCATCAATTTCGAATGCCTCGAATGCGAAGAGGATGCCGACTGTCCCGGCACAGATCGCTGCTCTGACGACGAAGAATGCGTCGAATGCCTCGTGGACAACGACTGCAACGATGGTACGTGCACCGATGAATTCTTCTGTGCCGAGTGCATCGACGACGACGACTGTGATGACGGCGTGTGCACCGATGAACTCACCTGTGCCCAATGCACCGACGACGACGATTGTGGTGACGGCGTGTGCACCGACGCCTTTGTTTGCGCCCAATGCACCGAGGACGACGATTGCACCGACGGCGTGTGCACCGATGAATTATTTTGTGTGGACTGCCTCGAAGATAACGACTGCACCGACGGCGTATGCACCGACAACAACTCATGTGTCGATTGTGAAGAAGACGACGATTGCGACAGCGGTCATTTGTGCTCCAGCGAAAGTCAGTGCGTCGAGGCCGAGTGTCTCGATGACGGACACTGCGATATTGAAATGGTCTGCTCCCCCGAACGAGAATGCATCTCATGTTACCAAAATGATCACTGTGACGACCCGTTGGTCTGCTCCTCGGAAGGGGAATGCGTCGAATGCGTCGCCAATAGCGACTGCGACGACACCCAGACCTGCTCCGACGACAACACCTGCGTCGATGACGGAGACCAGGGCTGCACCAGCGACGACGAGTGCGGCGCCCTGTACTGTGATGACGGTGACTGTGTCGAATGTCATCTCGACGGTCATTGCAGCGAGGATTTTTGCTTAAACAACCAGTGCTCCGACGTAGAGTGCGAGTCCCATTGGGACTGCGGCAACGAATGGGGTAACTACTGGTGTGTTGAGGGGTCCTGCGAGGACTGCGAATACAACTTCGACTGCGAGGACAACGAAGCCTGCAACGACGACAACATCTGCGTCGACGCCTGCTACGACCATCCGGACTGCCCGATCAACGGCGAGGTCTGCACCGAAACATCGGGCTTTACACGCGGATATTGCATCGACAATCCCGACACTTCCGAGTGCATCTACAATTCAGAATGCCCGTCGGGAAGTTGCGGCAGTATCGAGTATCGCTGTCATTGCGACGGCGACTACCACTGTTCATCCGGTCAATCCTGTCAGTCCCATTGGCTGGGTTACGACTATTGCGAGTAGCCGCTTGGGGCTTCCCGAAGCGAGTAGCGATGCGATCGGTGTCGGAGAAAAAGAGAGATGCTAGTGATGATTGGCAACACCAACCCAATGGGAGTACGCACCTACAATGGGGATGCTATACCGCGAGCCGTTACGGTGCTCACACTGTTGGTGTTCAGTTCGCTGACCGCCTGCACCAGCTCCGAGCCGGAGATATTGGTAGAGGAATTCGAATATGAGGAGCCCCGCGAATTCCACGAAGAGACACACCCAGACTTCGAAGCATCCGACGTAGAAATCCCTTCCGATGCCTCCACCGATGGCAATGACGGCGACGCGAACCTCGACACAGGCCCTGCCGACGGCGATACAGAAGATGACGCAACGGGCCACAATCCCGACGACGACACCGGTCCCGACGATGATGTAGATGGACAGGACCCGGAGCAAGAACCGGATAGCTGCGCCGAAGACGACGATTGTCCCGCCGACGACCGCATCTGCTCACCGGACACCAACGAATGCATCGACGCCTGTGTCAATAGCGCCGATTGTGGGGAATTGATCTGCGATCTAGACAGCGGTCATTGTGTCGAATGCGTCGACGAAACCGACTGCGACCAAGACCTCTTGTGCAGTCAAGAAAACCAATGCGTGGAAGTAGAATGTGCACAAGACTCCGATTGCGACAACAGCGAAGTCTGTAACGACGACAACATCTGCGTCGACGCCTGCTACGACCACCCGGACTGTCCGATCAACGGTGAGGTCTGCACCGAGACCGCCGGCTCCACACCGGGATTTTGCATCGACAACCCCGACACTTCCGTCTGCTTCTTTGATTCCGAATGCCCATCGGGAAGCTGCGGAAATATCGAGTATCGCTGTCATTGCAACGGCGACTTTCACTGTTCATCCGGCCAATCCTGTCAGCTCCAGTGGGCGGGTTACGACTATTGCGAGTAGCCAATAGGGATTTCCCGAAGCAGATAGCGTTGCAGTCAGTCCTGTAACCCCTCGTCCACCGAAGCGAGCGCCTCTTCGTATTCGCTCTCCAATCGGTCCACCAACTCCGCGACGGACAAGACCTGGCCGATTGCGCTGACCCCGTGGCCGGCGGACCATACGGTCTTCCAGGCCTTGACCTCGTCGTCGACGGTCAATTTCTCGCCAAAGTCGACGTGGGCCGGGTCCCGAAGCTTGTCCATATCGTAGCCGTTGGCTTCCAAACTCTGGGCTATGAAATTGGCGGGCACCCCTGAGACCGCCGGGGTATGAATGATATCCTCGGCGACCGCCTCACAGACCAGAGCTTTGTACTCGTTTTGAGCCTGGCTTTCCTCGGTGGCGATAAACCGGGTGCCCATATAGGCCAGATCGGCCCCCATGGCCCGGACCGCCGCCACGTCCTTACCGGAGGATAGACAACCGGCCATCACGATGGCTCCCGTGTAGAATTTTTTGATCTCCGCCAAAAAACCGAAGGGATTGAGTGTTCCGGCATGACCGCCGGCGCCACCGCTGACCAAAATCAGCCCGTCTGCCCCGGCTTCTTGTGCCTTTTCGGCGTGACGCCGGTTCGTCACATCGTGAAAAACGACGCCGCCATAGCTGTGAACGGCCTCCACCACGTCTTTGACGGCGCCCAGAGAGGTAATCACCAGTGGCACCTGGTGGCGCACACAGATCTCGAGATCAGCCTTCATCCGGGGGTTGCTCTTGTGGACGATGAGATTGACGCCGAAGGGGCCCGTCGGGGCTTCTGGATTGTCCTTGGCAAACTCCGCCAGCCGCTCCTTGATCTCCACCACCCACTCCTCAAACCCCTCCGATGTTCGCTGGTTGAGCGCCGGAAAGGTACCGGCGATTCCCGCCTGACAGGCCGCCACCGTCGACTCCACCCCGGAGACCAAAAACATGGGCGCTGCGATTGCTGGAAGACGCATCTCTTCGAAGATTTCCGGTACGCTCATTACTTCCTACCTATGGTGCGAAAAATTCCATCGTGCTGACCGACCCTTGGTACCACTGCCTCGATGGAGCGACCAGTGCTTATCCAGTGGTGGGTGTAATCGGCCCCCGTCGGTGAACTTGGTGCGATGGCATCCCTGCCATTGACCGATACCATTGCCCGGCGGCATTCAATCACCGCGATAGGGCGGATCGCCGGGCGAGCGATAGCGATCCAGGGGGCTTCGCTCGGCATCGCTTCCAAAATACCAACCGCTTCCGCCGGGCTCGCCGAAGAGCAAAAACAGTGGCGCTATAGTCCCCTTCATCGGCGGTTTCATGCCCATCTCCTCCGGCTCTTTCCCCTGACGCTCGGCAAAGGGACGGGTCAGATCGGTCTCGATAAACCCCGGAGTACATGCATTGATGGTGAGATTGGGATGCTCCCTGGCCAATGCGATGGTGTAGGCATTGAGGCAGGCCTTCGACAATCCGTAGGGCGATCCGTCGCCGAGTCCGGCCGGTAAAAACGCCCCACTTGATCTATCGATTTCCAAACACTCCTCCATCAATGCCTCGATCTCCTCCCAGGTCACCTCCGGATTGGTCAATAACTGTTGGCGCTCCTCGCTGCACTTGGCCACAAAATTGGGTCCCGAGGCCGAAGAGATATTCACGATTCGTCCTTCGTCGGGATCTAACAGCGGCAAAAACGCCTCACAGACCCGATGGGGCCCCACTGTATTTACGTCCAAGACAGTCTCCATATCGGCATTTCCGAGCCCGATTCCCGCGTTGTTGACCACCCCGTAAAGTGGTGTCTCCTCACCGTCAAATCGCTCCGCTACCGATTGAGCCGCCGCAGTGACCGACTGATCGTCGCTGACATCGATCAACAACACTTCGACCCGGTCTTCCCAGGCCGAATTCTCATCCAATAATTGCTGACGCGCCGCTTTGCCGCGCGTTGCCGATCGAGAGCCCAAGAAGACAAATCGATCGTCTCCCCCTTGCAAGATCGCCCGCACCGTCGCCAGCCCGATTCCCTTATTGGCGCCCGTTACTACTACACGCTTGTCACTCGTCATCTATTTTCTCCCGATTGATTGAGTTCCATTCGTCGACCTACGCCGCTCTACACATACCAACTCTGCATACTCGAATATCACCGGATTTTTGCGACGTCCAATTGCTGGCGGCGATACCCAGCGAGACTCGGCCCCCCCCATCGAAACCCCTTCAATAATGGAGGCTACGACCTCACTGAGCCCACTCCGGTTCGTGCTCTTCAGGTACGAACTCATTGTCCTCATCCTCGCCGACAATCGAACCGCCTTCGAGGGCATCTCCTTCACTGTTATCGATAAATCGACTCTCACTCACTTCGGCGGATCCAGAAAAATACACAGCGCTTCCGGAATCAGCCTCGTTTTCCTCAAAGGTGGAGTTCTCGATGACGACGCCCGTGTCGGCATAGACGGCTCCGCCATAGGTCGTAGCGCTGGCAGAAGAACTGGAATTTCCTGTAAAAGTGGAATCTATGATCGTCAGCGGCTCACCGGAGACTTGCACGGTGTGCTCGATCGCTCCACCGCCGTCACCCATCGAGGTGGAATTGTGGTGGCCGTGAAACTCCGACCCCTCCACGACGAGTGGGTCGAGTTGGATTCCCGACGAAATCGCCGGGCCGCCTTCACTTTCAAAGGTTGAATCTTCCACATGAAGTGCCCCCGCTCCCACGTAGATACCCGAATCTGCGGTGTCGTAAAATTCGCTATCCGAGACGATGGTAGTGGTCTCCAAGAACTCATCCTGGTGATCGCCGCTGATACTTACACCACGGTCATTGTCGCGAAATACCGACGAAAAGATTCCGATATCGATCGATCCCGTCGCAGCGATGGCCCGGTTTCCGGCCCCGGCTATCTCTAGATTCTCGATCTGGATATAGTCCACCGGATTGGAGTGGTCCTCATTCGTGAGCCGAAACGCCGTGAGCTCTCTTCCTCCTACGTCGACGGTGTAGCGCTCACCGGCCTCCGAACAAATATACAAATCGAGCTGTCCCTCATAGGTAAGCGGTTCGGCACCATCGGAAAATGCGATATCGTCGGTCACGATGACTTCGTAAGCTTGGCCATCATCGCCGGGCTGCCCGGCGCTGGCCGTTTCGAGGGCCTGTACAAATTCGCCATAATCGTTGACGTGCTCT